>NZ_JBPQTX010000411.1:0-5366 GCF_051386555.1 Streptomyces sp. URMC 126 | reverse complement strand
CTCCACCACCCCCTCCTCCACCGCCTCCGTCCGCCGCCTCCCGCTGGGAGCCCGGCGCGCCGTCGGCCGGTCCCGCCCCACGCGATTCCCGAGCGAGGAACGCGGCACCGGGTCGGACGTCCTTCCCCTCGCCTTCCAGCGGTGCGAGGACGACGCCCGCCGGGTCCGGGGCCGAGCCTCCGGAGCGGACGGGTGGGGGCTCCGACGGGCCGCGCCGACTTGAGCACTTCGACCGAGCCGATCGCTCGGGCCGGGCCGGTCTCGCCGAGCGAGGCGATCAAGCCGATCGGGCCGGCTATGCGGAACGCTCCGGTTATGCGGAGCGGCCGGAGCGGTTCGAGCGGTCCGACCGGGCCGGCCACCCCGAGCGGTCGCAGCCGCCACGGCGGTCGGACCGCGCCGGGGGAAGCGGGCGTTTCAAGGGCGGCGACCGTCCCGGCGCGAGCGATCCCCGGGAGAGCGGCGACCGGTACGAAGCGGACGACCGGCCCGACGGGCCACGCCACCCCGGCCGTACCGACCAGCGGGACCGCTCCGAACGTCCGAGGACTTCGAGCCGTCCTCCTTCCTCCGCCGACCGGCCCGGCTTGTCCGGGCATTCGGACCGCGCGGACCGGCTCGAACGGCCGGGCGCCCCCGACTCCCCGGGGACGGAAGCGTGCCGCGCCGGTTCCGGCCGCGCCGACGGGTCGGCGGCGGGCGGAGACCGGCCGGAGACGGCCGTCGGCGCGTCGAACGGCTCGCGGCCCGGCACGCCCGACGCGCCCGACGCCTCAGGGTCCGCACGGGGCTTCCGCCGGGCGCCCGCCGACGTACCGCGCGTTCCGGATCCCCGGGGGGCGCCGGACGGTCCGGGGTCCGAGCCTGGCGCCGGTGACGGCGCCGGACGACGTGAGGGTCCCGCAGGGCGTGAGGCCCCCGCACGACGGCCCGACGGTGGTCGGCGGTCGTCCGTACCGTCTCCCGCTCCGGACGGGGCACCGGCTCGAAGCGGCCGCGAGCAGGGCACCCGCGACGCCGCGTCCACCGCCCGGCCCGGGACGTCATCGCGACCGGAGGTACCGGTGCGGGCCGAGCCGCCCACCCGCCGTACGGCAACCGACCGTTCCGCAATCCCCGGTCGGCCGGAAGCTTCCGCGCCACGCCAGTCCCACGCACCCCACGACGCCGCCTCGGTGCCCGGCGCCTCAGATCCGTACGACGGCTCAGGGGCGTACGGCGTCCCCGGACCACACGACGTCTCGGGATCGCCCCAAGCCCCCACGGCGCTCGGCTGTGAGCAGCCCGAACCGTCCCTGCGCGACGACGCCTCCGCGCCTCCCGACATCTCCCATCCGCACGATGTCTCCGCACAGCCCGACCGTTCCGTGCCGCCCGTGGGCTCCCCGTCCTCCGGCCGCACCGCCGGGCCCGAGGCCCCCACGCCGTACGACGCCCCCGGACTGTCCGCTGCCTCCCCGCTCCACGAGGTGTCCGCCTCGCCCGACGGCTCCGCGTCGCTCACGGCCCCGGCGCGGCCCGGTCGCGACCCTTCCGGGCTGCCCGCGCGCCCCGAAGCGCCCACCCTGCCCGACCGCTCGACGCCCGCCGGCGTCGGGGAGGTGCCGGAAGCCCGCGCGCTCCCCGGCGCCGTCGCGCCGCATGACCCGTATGCCCCCCGCCATCTCGCCGCCTCCCTTCCCTCCGAGGCATCCGAAGCCTCTGACGCTTCCGTCGCTTCCGTCACCTCGGGGACTTTCGAGGCCTCCGTGGTCCCCGAGACCGTCGAGGCGTCCGACTCGCCCGTGGCCTGTGACTCGGCCGCGTCGCTGGAGGCCGCCGTGGTGCCGCAGGTGCCGAGGCCCCGGCATCGGGAGGGTGTTCGGCCCCGGGCGCAGGAGTACGTCGGGCAGGGGCCGCCGACCTACGAGGCGGAGCCGACCGCCTGGCCGCCCGCCGACCCGGGCGGGCTGGAGGACCTCGTACCGGACACCGTCCTCGACGGAGCCCGGTACGGAGCCATGACGCTCCGGGCCGTCTCCCTGCGCGGCGACTCCGCCCGCTACCGGGGCGAGCCGCGGCGGGACGCGCTGCTCACCGCCCGGTTCGGGAGCGGGGAGGGGGCCGTGCTGCTGGTCGCCGTCGCGAGCGGTGCGCGTGCGGCCGAGGGGGCGCACCGGGCGGCGCGTGACATCTGTGCCTGGCTGGGCGGCGCGGTAGGGCGCAGTCATGCGCGGCTGGGGGAGGACATCCGGGCCGGCCGGCGCGGTGAACTGCGTTCGGGGCTGCACCGGCTCACCGACCGGTCCTACGGACGCCTGCGCACCCGCGCCGCCGAACTCGGCCTGCCGCCCGCCGAGTACACCGCCGCGCTGCGCTGCCTGCTGCTGCCGGCCGACCCCCGGTGCCGTACCCGCGTCTTCTTCGGCGTGGGCGGCGGCGGGCTGTTCCGGCTCCGCGAGGGCGCCTGGCAGGATCTCGACCCGGTGCCGCGTCCGGCCGTCGGCGCGGGCCGGGGCACGGACGGCCCGTACGGGATCCCGGGTCCGGGCGGGGAGGCCGGCGGCGACGCGCTGTGCGACGACCGCATCACCGTCGACCTGGGCATTCCTACCCCCGGAACCACCCCCGTGATCGACCCGGAGGAGGTGCCGACCGAACCGTTCCGCTTCCGGGCCGCGGTCGCGCGCCCCGGTGACGCCCTGCTGCTCTGCAGCGCCGGCCTCGCCGATCCCCTGCGCGGGGAACCGGCGTTGGCGGACGCCCTCGCCGAGCGGTGGGGCACGCGGGCGCAGCCGCCGGGGCTGGCGGAGTTCCTGTCCGACGCGCAGCTGCGGGTCAAGGGGTACGCGGACGACCGTACGGCCGCCGCGATCTGGGAGGCGTAGGAAGGCGGCGCGTCACGCCCGGCGGGCCGGAGTACGTATCACACCGGTCGACCGGAGAAGCCGGACCGATGGTGAACGATCTCCGAATACGGCCCCCGGTGATCGAATACCGGCCGAGCGCGCGGCGGCGCATTCCGGCGGCCGGGCGCCGTCTTCGGCGCGGTAGTCGGGACAGTGGTTCCGGCTGTGCGCAAGAGGTTCCCGCATTTCCGCCGCATCACCATGTTGATGAGTCAACAGGAGTCGTTTCTGTGCAGGCGGGGCATGCACTTGCCGTGAGCCTGTTCGATGCCGGGGCGCCGGGGAGGGGTCGGGGCGAACGGAAATGAAACGGCGGACTGCACACTGGTTGGGCGCGGGGAACCGCGAAGGTCGGGAAGGGTCCGCGGGCGTCACGGCTCGGAACGAGGCGAACGGCGGGGAGGGCGTGCCGTACTGGGAAAGACGACTCGCACGTGATGACCTCGTGGCGGTCGCGGAGGCCCGGGCGGGACTGCGCCGGTTTCTCGTCCACTGGGGGGCGCCCGGGCGGGCGGAGATCGCCGAGCTGCTGACGAGTGAACTGGTCACCAACGCCCTGGTGCACACCGACGGCGGGGCAGTGGTGACGGCCGTGCTCGGCGGGGGTGCGCCGGTTTCCGTCAAGGGGCGGCTGCGGGTGGAGGTGCGGGACACCTCGCCCCGGCGCCCGGTGCTCCGGACGCCCGACGCCGGGCCGCCGGATCCCGACGAGGGGCCGCCGGGCCTCGACGCGGGGGCGCGGGCGGACGAGGACGGGTGCGGCGGAGCCGAATGCGCGGCGACGTCGGGGCGCGGTCTGCTGCTCGTCCAGGCCTTGGCCGACACCTGGGGAGTGCTGGTGCACGGCACCGGAAAGACGGTGTGGTTCGAGCTGGCGGCGGAGAACCGTTGACGGGAGGGCGCCGCCGGGCGGCGTGGGGCGGGATCGGATCGGGAACGGGATCGGATCCCGGCGTTGGGGGGACGTCTCAGGGCCGGGAGGAAAGGGACAGCGGGCGGTGGGGGCTGGGGTCGAGAGGAGGGGCGGCGGCGCGGTGCCGCCCGCACCGCTCCGAGCCGGCGCACCCGCTCGGAGCGGCCGGGTCAGCCGAACTGCCGCTCGATGCGTGCCAGTTTCTCCTCCAGGGAATCGAGCCGCCGGATGGGCTGGGTGTCGTCCTCGGCGGTGAGGTCGATGGGTCCGACGGCGCCTGTCACGCCCGTCGTGTTCGTCGCGCCCGCCCGGTTCACCGCTTGCAGCGGCCGGGCGCGCGGGGGGAGCTGCTCCTGCTCGGTTATGGAAGGTTCCGCTCCGGACTGTGAGCCGATCTGCGCCGGCTGGGGTGCCGCCGGCACCGCCGTCACCTCCACCTGCCGTCCGCCGCGGGCGCGCCCCCACAGCACGCGGTGCTGCCGGTTGTACGCCTTGAGCCGCGCGCGTTCCAGCTTGCCCGCCTCCCGGCGGCGCAGCCGGTGCTGGCGGCGCTGCCGCTTGTCCTCGCGGACCTCGTCCACGGCCTCGTCCAGCGTCCGGACGCCCTCCAGCAGCATCAGCGACCAGGCGCCGAACGTCTCGCGCGGCGCCCGCAGCCAGCGCACCATCCGGATCTGCGGCAACGGGCGGGGGACGAGGCCCTGTTCGCGCAGGGCGGCCCGGCGGGTCTGCTTGAGCGCGCGGTCGAAGAGGACCGCGGCCGACAGCGACATGCCGGCGAAGAACTGCGGGGCTCCCGCGTGGTCCATCCCGCGCGGCGCGTGCACCCAGTTGAACCAGGCGGCGGCGCCCGCGAAGGTCCACACCAGCATGCGGGAGCCCAGCGCCGCGTCGCCGTGGCTCGCCTCGCGCACGGCGAGGACTGAGCAGAACATGGCGGCGCCGTCGAGCCCGAAGGGCACCAGGTATTCCCAGCCGTCCGTCAGGCCCAGGTTCTGCCGTCCGAAGCCGACCAGTCCATGGAAGGAGAGGGCGGCGGCCACCGCCGCGCAGCAGAAGAGGAGGACATAGGACGCGCTGCCGTACAGCGCCTCCTTGCGCCTCCTGCGTTCCTCGGTGCGTTCCCAGGAATCCGTGGCCGTCGCGTCCTCCGGACCGCCGTGGCGGCCCCGGGAGAACACCGTCACCGCCACCACGGCTCCGGCGAGGGCCACGGCACTGGGCAAAACCCAATTCAGCGGTATGTCGGTCACTCTCATCTTCTTGCGTCCCTTGCATCGCGGTACCGGCCTTTCGCGCGCCATCCTGACGGAATCGGCCAGGGCGCCAAGCGGTTTCCGGGCAACTCGCCGCCAATGGACGCCAAGGACATACGGATAGGTGTGTATTGCTTCGAACGCCTAGCTGCGTCAGGCGAATTGGGTTCTATTCAATCCACCCGTTCGAGCGGATTGAAGAGGAACGGGTTGCGCTCGGTCGGGTGATGCGCGTGGGGGTGTGTGGGGGGTGCTCGTGTCGACTGGTACGCCGTCGCCGGGTATCCGCGGGGCGGTCTGTCTCTTATA
>NZ_JBPQTX010000410.1:0-5409 GCF_051386555.1 Streptomyces sp. URMC 126 | reverse complement strand
CGGGTGGCCGGTGGGGGAGGTGAGGGAGACGGGGACGGGGAAACGGTGGCGGACGGTTAGGGCGACGTGGACGAGGCCGATGAGGGCGGGGACCTCGATGAGCGGGCCGACGACGCCCGCGAGGGCCTGTCCGGAGGAGGCGCCGAAGGTGGCGATGGCGACCGCGATGGCGAGTTCGAAGTTGTTGCCCGCGGCGGTGAACGCCAGCGTCGTCACGCGCGGGTAGTCCAGACCGGCGGCGCGGCCGACGGCCATGGAACCCGTCCACATCACGGCGAAGTAGACCAGCAGGGGCAGGGCGACGCGCGCGACGTCGAGCGGCCGCGAGGTGATGGCGTCGCCTTGGAGCGCGAACAGCACGACGATCGTGAACAGCAGCCCGTACAGGGCGAACGGGCCGACGCGCGGGATCAGCCTCGTCTCGTACCAGGCGCGGCCCCTGGCCTTCTCGCCGAGGCGGCGGGTGAGGTAGCCGGCGGCGAGCGGGATGCCCAGGAAGATCAGTACGCTGCGGGCGATCTCCCACACCGACACGTCGAGGGCGGTCTGTTCGAGGCCGAGCAGGCCGGGCAGGGCGGACAGGTAGAACCAGCCGAGTCCGGCGAAGGCGATCACCTGGAAGACGCTGTTGAGCGCCACGAGCACGGCGGCGGCCTCGCGGTCGCCGCACGCCAGATCGTTCCAGATGACGACCATGGCGATGCAGCGGGCCAGCCCGACGATGATCAGGCCGGTCCGGTACTCGGGCAGGTCCGGCAGGAACAGCCAGGCGAGCGCGAACATCACCGCCGGGCCGAGCACCCAGTTCAGCAGCAGTGACGGGATGAGGAGGCGGCGGTCGCGGGTGACGGTGTCGAGGCGGTCGAAGCGGACCTTGGCCAGCACCGGGTACATCATCACCAGCAGCCCGAGCGCGATCGGCAGCGAGACGCCGGTGACGGTCACCCGCGCCAGCGCGTCCCCCAGGCCGGGTACGAGCCGGCCCAGACCGAGGCCGACGCCCATCGCGGCGAGGATCCACACGGCGAGGAACCGGTCGAGGAAGGACAGCCGGGCCCCGGCGGGGGTGGGGGCCGGGCGGGCCACGGTCACGACGAGGCCCCGGCCGGTCCGGGCAGGGGTGCTCCGGCGGGGCGGGTGAGGATGCCGGCGAGGCGGTCGGTCATCTCCGGCAGCAGCCGGTAGTACACCCACGTCCCGCGCCGCTCGGAGGCGATCAGCCCGGCCTGCCTGAGCAGCTTGAGGTGGTGGGAGATCGTCGGCTGGGACAGGTCGAACGCCGGGGTCAGATCGCAGACGCAGACCTCGCCGCCGGCGCGGGAGGCGATCATCGACAACAGCCGCAGCCGTACCGGGTCGCCGAGGGCCTTGAAGACCTTCGCCAGCTCCGCGGCCTGGTCCTCGGCGAGTGGCGCGGTGAGCAGGCCGGGGCAGCAGCCGTCGGGGCCTTCCTGTCCGAGCACCACCAATTCCTGATTCGACATGTCTCTATATTGACGTCTGTCGAATCAAGGTGCAAGCCTGTATTGACATCGATCGATGCAGTGAGGTGTCGGCGGGTATGTCCGAGCGGCTGCCCGGATCGGCACTGCGGAACGAGGAGATCGCCATGTCCCGTGTACAGCTCGCGCTCAACGTCGCCGACCTCGAAGCGTCGGTGGCCTTCTACTCCAAGCTCTTCGGCGTCGAGCCCGCCAAGCGCCGGCCCGGCTACGCGAACTTCGCCATCGCCGAGCCTCCGCTGAAGCTCGTCCTCATCGAAGGCGAGCCCGGCCAGGAGACCCGCCTGGACCACCTCGGCGTCGAGGTCGGGAGCGCCGGGCAGGTCGAGGCCGCGGCGGAGCGGCTGAAGGAGGCCGGTCTGGCCACCTTCGAGGAGAGCGACACGTCCTGCTGCTACGCCCTGCAGGACAAGGTGTGGGTCCACGGCCCCGGCCGTGAGCCCTGGGAGGTGTATGTGGTCAAGGCCGACGCGGACACCCTCGGGAAGAGCGCCGGCGCCGCGCCGGAGGCGTGCTGCGGCACCGCCGGGCGGTAGGGCGCCGGGGGTCCAGGGGCGGACGGACGGGTGCGTCGGGGAGTCGGCGTTGCCGGCCCCCGCCCGCTCAGGACAGGTGCCGGTACCGGCCCCGGAAGTACGTCAGCGGGCCGCTCTCCGTCGTCGAGGTGGCGGCCTTCAGGACGCGGCCGATGAAGAGGGTGTGGTCCCCGGCCGCCACTTGCTGCTCCGTCCGGCACTCCAGTACCGCGAGCGCTCCCCGGACGAGCGGCGAGCCGGAGAATTCGCCGCGCTCGTGCGGAAGGTCCTCGAACAGCAGCCGGTCGCTGACCCGCCCCTTCATCGCGAACCGTCCGGCGATCTGCCGCTGGCTCTCGGCGAGCAGGGAGACCGCCCAGAGGGGCTGCCGGGCCAGCAACTCCTCCATCCGGGAGTCGTTGCGAACGCTCACCATCACGAGCGGTGGGTCCAGGGATACGGAGAGGAACGCCGTCGCGGTCATGCCGACGTCCTCGCCCCGGGGGCCGTCGTCGGGGTCGTGCGCGGTCACCAGGACCACGCCCGCCGCCAGGCGGGCGAGGGCGGCGCGGAATTCCTCGGCGGTCACACCGTCAGCATGCGGTATGCGGGCCTCGGTGGGCGAAGTCGTCTGCAACACACGATCACGCTAGCCGCCTGTGACGGGCCGCCGTATCGGGCTGCGGTACCAGGACGGTCCTGGTACTGGGGACTAGGCCCCCGGTCGTCCGGCCGGGACCGGCCCTCCCCTCCGGGCGCCCCGCCGAGGCCCCGCCGCACCGCCCCTGACCTCGACGATCTCCCACAAAACGCGGCAGGCTCTGCCTTATTTGCGGACCGGAAACGTCGGATGTTTGCGAACGCTCCGTAAGGGGCGCCGTCACGCACTGTGACATGAGTCACAGAAGGCCCTATTTGTTGACCCTGTGTACCGAGTTGTCAGCTCCCTGTGATTCAGTGGCCGTGTAATCGGACGACAAGAAAATCTGGAGAGTCGCTGTCGAGGTCTCGGGGGAGAGCGAGCTATGGAAACCGAGTCGGAGCCGTATGTGCGTCTGACGACCCTGCGGCAGGTTCACCAGGCGGTGGCGGATCTGAATACCGCCCGCAGCCTCGCGGACACCTTGCAGACCGTCGCGGAGGGCGTGGTCAACGGGCTCGGGTACGAGCTCGCGGCGGTCAACCTGGTCCGCCCGGACGGTGACCTCGTGGTCGCCGCCGTCGCCGGGAGCGCGAGCGCCGAGGCGTTCCTGTCCGGCCGGGTCGGCTCGCGGGTGTCCTGGGAGCGCCGGCTCAGCATGGGCGAGCGCTGGGGCGAGCTGCGCTTCATCCCGTACACCGAGGGCTGGGTCCTCGACGACGACGACGTCCCGCAGTGGCGCACCACCGGCCCCGCGCCGCGCTTCCCCGACGAGTGGCACCCCATGGACCGGCTCCTCGCGCCCATGTACTCGGCCGGTTCCGCCAGCGGCGACCTGATCGGCGTCATCTCCGTCGACCGGCCGCGCAACGGCCGCCGCCCGGGCGCCTGGGGCCGCGAGGCGCTCCAGATGTACGCCTTCCAGTCCGCCGTCGCGATCAACAACGCCCGGCTGCGCGCCGACATGCAGCGCGCCCTCGTCCGCCTGGAGCGCGACCAGCAGGCCCTGCGCGCGAGCGAGGAGAGCTTCCGGCAGGCGTTCGAGTACGCGCCCAGCGGCATGGCCATCGCCGAGCTCGGCGGCGACCAGCACGGGCGGCTCCACCGCGCCAACGACGCGCTCTGCCGGCTGCTCGGCAGATCGGCCTCGCAGATGCGCCGCTACTCGTTCTCCGACCTCGTCCACCCCGAGGACATCGGCACCCTGCTCCGCACCTCCGCCGAGGGCGGCCGCGCCGAGCTGCGGCTGCGCCGCCGGGACGAGACGTACGTCTGGGTCTCGCTGCGCAACTCGGTGGTCGCCGACGCCGCCGACGGGCCGCGCCTGCTGCTCACCCACGTCGAGGACATCGAGGACCGCAAGCGGCACGAGCTCCAGCTCGCCCACCGCGCCAGCCACGACTCCCTGACCGGCCTGCCCAACAGCGCGGAGCTCCGCGCCCGGCTCAGCAGCCGGCTCTGCGGTCGCCCGCCCGGCAGCGAGACGCACACGGCGGTCGATCACGGCGCCTTCGGGCGGCTCGACGGGTTCGACGAGGTCGTCGGGTTCGGCGACCCCTTCGGCGGCCCGTTCGGGGAGCCCCTCGGCATACCGGGCGGCATCACCGGTGGCGTGTCGAGTGGCGTTCCGGGCGGCATCCCGGGTGGTATTCCGGGCGGTATTCCGGGCGGCGACGGCGCGTACGGGCACGACCGCGCCCCCGACCCGCTCGGCGACGACCGCCCGCCCGGCGGTTACCGCCCCGGCGATTACGGGGGCGATTACGGGACCGCCGGCTACCGGACGGCCGACTACGCGGCCGGCGACTACCCGGCCCCCGGCGCCGCGGGCTACGACCACCGCGACCACCACGTGCACACCGTCCCGCTCGACGAGGACAGCGCCGAGGGCGACAAGGGCCTCGCCGTCCTCTTCTGCGACCTGGACGGCTTCAAGTCCATCAACGACCGCTTCGGGCACCACACCGGCGACGCGGTGCTCATCGAGGTCGCCCGGCGGCTCAGCAGCGGCGTCCGCGACGGCGACACCGTGGCCCGGATGGGCGGCGACGAGTTCGTCGTCCTCGCCGACGGCCTCGGCCGCGCCGACGCGGAGGACCTGGCGGTCCGGCTGCGCAACGCGATCATCCCGCCCATCCGGGTCGACGGCCGGGCGGTGCGGGTCGGGGCGAGTTTCGGCATCGGCTGGGCGGGCTGCGGCATGTCCGCCGACGAGGTGCTGCGCTCCGCCGACCAGCGGATGTACGTCGAGAAGCGGTCCCGCGCCCGGACCGGCCGCCGTGCGGGCTGACCGGCCGGCGGCCCCCGCGGGCCCCCGTGTCAGGGCGTGCCACTTGCCGCACGGGGTAGGCTGCGCCGATGCGGCACCGCCGCCGGACCGTGGTGGCCGAACCGGCCTCGACAGCCGCGGACCGGTACACAGAACGTGGGTGCCGGACGGCACATCACGTGGGGAGTGACAGGGGATGACGGCCGGTAACAACGGCAACGGAAAGCCGGAGGACGAGGACCCGTTCGGGTACCTGTACCGCTCGGAGGGCGGGGACCAGGGCACCGACGCGGCTGCGTCCGCACCGCAGCCCGGCGTCCCCCGTACGTCGTACAACCAGGTCCGGCCGGTCGGCTCACGCCAGTACACGCCGCAGCAGGGCGGCGGTACGTACGGGGCGGGCATGCCGGCCCCCCAGCAGCCGACCCCGCACTACGCCGCCCCCGAGACCCTCCCGGGCGGCGCCCCCCGCCAGCCCGGCCC
>NZ_JBPQTX010000409.1:0-5412 GCF_051386555.1 Streptomyces sp. URMC 126 | reverse complement strand
CCCCCCGCACGGCCTCGAAACACCCACCACCCACCGCGTACGCCCCGCCGAAACACCGACAACCGTTCAGACCCGACCCCGTCCCCCCGCCGTCCGCCTCCGTGAGCCGTCCGCCCACCCGGAGGCCGGCGCCCACCTCCGACCCTCTGGCACACGGCTCCAACGGCCCGCCACATCCAGCCGCCGGACCGCCGACGGCCGGCCTGGCCCGCCCCATCCGCTCGCCGTCCGCCTCCACCTGCCGTCCGCCCGCCGTCTGCCTCCGCCTTCCGTCCCCCACCCCGGGCCGGCGCACACCTCAGGCCCTCTGAGGCGCGGCTCCGGTTGGCCGCCGTATGGCCGTCGGAACGCCGGCGGCCGCTCCGGTCCCCGTCCGCCTGCGCCTGCCATCCGCCTGCGTGAGCTGTCCTCGCCCGCCTCGGGGCCGGCGCCTGCCTCCGGCCCTTCGGCGTGCGGCCCCAACGGCCCGCCGCGTACGGCCGCCGGAACGCCGACGGCCGGCCCGGTCCCGTCCGCCTGCGCCCTGACGTCCGCTTGCGTGAGTCGCCCCGCCCGCCTCGGGCCGGCGCCTGCCTCCGATCCTCCGGCGTGCGGCTCCGGCGGCCCGCTGCGTACGGCCGTCGGAACGCCGGCAGCCGGTCCGGCCCGCGTCCGTCCGTCTCTGTCCGCCCACCCGGGGCCCGCCGTCCGCCTTCGACTCTCTGGCGCGCGGCTCCGGCGGCCCGCCGTGTACGGCCGTTGAAATGCCGGCGGCCGGTCTGGTCCGGCCCGCCGCCCGCCTGCGTGAGCGGTCCGCCCACCCCGGCTGGCGCCCGCCTCCGACCGACCCTCCGGCGCCCGCCTCTAGCCCTCCGGCGTGCGGCTCCGGCCGGCCGCCGCGCAGCTCCGGCCCCCGCTGGCACTCGCCGGCCCGCGCCCGTCCGTCTGCGGTCCGTCTCTGTGCGCCCACCCGGGGTCCGGCGTCCGCCTTCGACTCTCTGGCGCGCGGCCCCGGCGGCCCGCCGTGTACGGCCGTTGGAACGCCGGGGGCCGGTCTGGCCCGGCCCGTCTTCCGTCGACCGCCTGCGCTTGCAGTCCGCTCACTTCGGGCGCCTTCGATCCTCCGGCGCGCGGCTCCGGCCGACCGCCGTGTACGGCCGTCGGAAGGCCGGCGACCGGTCCAGCCCAGCCCCATCCGCCTTCCGCCTGCTGTCCGCCTGCATGAGTCGTCCCCGCCCACCTTGAGGCTGGCGTGCCCGGTCTAGTCCGGCCCGTCCGCCCGCCGCCCGCCTGCGTGAGTTGTCCCCGCCCACCTCAGGGACGGCGTCCGTCTTCGGCCCTCTGGCGCGCGGCTGGACGTCCCCCGCACTGGCCGCCCGGCGCCTGCGTCGCCGCCCTGGCCACGGCCGACGGGCAGCGGTCGCATGTGCCGTTCACCGTCCGCCTGCGTGAGCTGTCCCGGCGCCCGCCTCCGATCCTCCGGGGTGCGGCTCGGGTTGGCCGCCGCGTACGGCCGTCGGAAGGCCGGCGGCCGGTCCGGCCCCGTCCGTCCGCCGTCCGTCTCCGTGAGCCGTCCGCCCACCGGGGGCCTGCGTCTCCGACGCGCCGGTCCGGCCCCTCCGTCGGTATTCGTCGGTCGCGCCGGCGGCACTTCGCGTGCCCGGTGGGGCCGGTGAGCCGGGGGGGGGCGTCCGTCTCCGCCCCCGGACCCGCTCCCGCCCCGGGGCCCTCGCCGCGGGCCGGGCCGAAGAGTGGCGTGGCCGCTGTCGGCGAGGAGAGGTTTCCGAGTCCGCCCGGGGGCGTGGCCGGGAGTGGGGGCCGTCGGCCGTCGGGGCTCCGGCCGGGCGTCCCGTCGGCGTCGGGAGGGTGCGTGCCGCGGTCCGCGGCGGGCCGGGCGCTAGGCTCGCGCCCGTACGGGCCGGAGGCATCCGGCCGGCGGCCGGGGGACCGGCGGCCGGGCGTCCAGGAGGGCGGCCGGGCGTCGGGGATCCGGCGACAGAAGATCCGGTACGGGATCCGGGCGTCGGGCATTCCGGAAACGGAGTGCCGGGCCGGGGCCCGGAAGCCCGGAGTCGGACGCATCGATCGGGAGACACGCACGCCATGGCCAAGAAGCGCCGCCCCCAGACGAAGGCCGCCACGCCGCGGGCCGTCGACGGTCCGATCCCCGTCGTCGGCGCCCGCGAGCCCTGCCCCTGCGGCTCGGGCCGCCGATACAAGGCGTGCCACGGCCAGCAGGCTGCGCACGCCGCGGCCGAGCTGGTCCAGCGGCCCTTTGAGGGGCTGCCGGGCGAGGCCGACTGGGTCGCCCTGCGCGAGCTGGTGCCCGCCGCCACCGTGCGGCTCACGCTCAAGGACGGGCTGCCCGAGGGCGTCCCCTCGGTGACCCTGGCGACCGTCCTGCCCATGGCCTGGCCGGCCCTGCGCCGGGACAACGGCGCCGTCCTGCTCGGCCTGCAGAACGACACCGCGACCGGCGACCTCAGCCGCGACCTCGCCGACACCCTCCAGCGGGCACTCGCCGCCGAGCCGGGCACCCCGGTCGCCGGTTCCCGCACGGGCGGTGACGGGCCGCGGCTCCAGGACCTGCTGGACCTCTCGGCGCCCTTCGAGCCGGAGGTGCACACCGGCTTCGAGTTCTGGGTCGAGAACGCCGAGAACGCGACCGGCGAGGTCGCCGCCTCGCTGGAGCGGGCGAACGCCGCCGCGATCCCCACCGTCCGGCTCTCCGGCGTCGAGGGCGCGTACTGGTGCGAGACGCCCGAGAAGAACCACCTGCGCTGGGTGATGACCCACCCGGAGGAGAAGCTGCTGGACGCGCTGGCGCGGCTGCACGCGGCCGGTGAGTCCTCGCTCGGCGAGGGCACCCGGCTCGTCGGCTCGTTCCGCGCGCACGGGCTGACCGTGCCCGTCTGGGACCTGCCCACCGGCGTGACCGCGGCGGATGTCGAGAAGCCGGCCGCGGCCTTCGCGGAGCGGCTGAACAAGGCTCTCGCCGACGAGTCGCCCTTGTCCGGCGAGGAGCGCCGGGCGCGCAGCGGGCTGGCCAGCCGTCAGGTCACGCTGAACTGACCCTTCCGGGGCGCCTCTTCGCCGTATCGGCGCCTGCCGCCGTCGGCCGCCCTCCGGCCGTCGAAGCGGCCCCCCGCCGACGTCCGGCCTTCCGTCGGGGGCCGGCCTTCCGCCGGAGTTCGGTCTTCCGCCGGCGTACGGTCCTCTGTCGTCGTCCGGCCCTCCGGGGCCGGGCGGCGCGGAGCCGCGGCTACCGGAAGGGGAGCCCGACCGGGCGGCGGCTCACATCAGCCCGTCCAGATCGGAGAGGTCGAACTCCGGCGTGAGGTCGACGCGCGTAGCGAAACCGGCTCGGGCGGAGAGCGCGGCCCAGACCGTCACCTCGCCCGTGGCGTCGCGTACGCCCCACTCCTGGGACAGCGCGCTGATGATGTTGAGCCCGCGCCCGCCGCGGGCCGTGACCGATGGAGTGGCCGGAAACGGACGGGTGGGCCCGCCGCCGTCGGTGACCTCCACGGTGAGCCGTCCACGCTCGTCCACCCGCCAGGCGGCGAGGACGCCGCCGTTGCCGTCGGCCCGTGCCGTGCCGCGCTCCCGGCTCAGCGGGCGCCCGTGCCGGTACGCGTTGCTGAGCAACTCCGAAAGAATCAGTACGGCGTCGTCGATGACCGGATCCGGTACCCCGCTCGTTCGCAGGTCCTCACGCATGCGGTGTCTCGCTTCGCCCACACCGGCGGGACCATGGGGTACGGCCATGATCGACGACGTGGGCACCTCCTGTGCCACCACCAACGCCACCCCCGAGACCTCCTTTGCCCCACGTCAGGGGATGGATGCCCCAATGGCCTGGACCGGAAACCGGCCACTCCGGGTCCGGTGGGGTCACTCGGACCGGCCGAACACGTACCGAACGCGCCGGGGCACACCCTGTCACGGGCGCCGGGGCGTGCGGTCGCGTCCGGCGGCGCGCGGCGACCGGGCCCGCGGGACCCCGCCGGGCGCCCGACAGCCGCCCGGCGGGCGTCCGGTATCGGCAGCCGCTCGACAGCCGCCGCCCGGTAACCGCAGCCGTCCGGCAGTCACCCGACAGCCGCCCGGCGGCCCCGCCTCAGCGCCGCCCGACCTGCGTGAGCACCGCCTTGGGCCGGTTGGTGATCAGCGCGTCCACGCCCAGTCGCAGGCAGAGTTCGACGTCCTCGGGCTCGTTGACCGTCCACACGTGCACCTGGTGCCCCGCCCGGTGCAGCCGCGCCACGTAGTCCGGGTGGGCGCGCACCATGCGGATGCTGGGTCCGGCGATGCCGACGCCGGGCGGCAGCCGGCCGTCGCGCAGCCGGGGCGAGAGGAACTGCATCAGGTAGACGGCGGGGAGCGCGGGCGCCGCCGCCCGGATCCGGTGCAGGGAACGGGCGGAGAAGCTCATCACGCGGACGGCCGGGGGCTCCCCGGGCGGCGGCCGGTCGAGGCCGAAGCGGCCGAGCAGGGCGAGGAGCCGCTCCTCGACCCGGCCGGCCCAGCGGGTCGGGTGCTTGGTCTCGATGGCGAGCTCGACGCGGCGGTCGGCGTCGACGACGAGTTCGAGGAGCCGTTCCAGGGTGAGGACGGAGGTGTCGGCGGGATCGCCGGAGCCCGTCGTGTCGGTGTCGGGCGCCTCCGCGTCCGACGCCCGGCCCTTCCAGGAGCCGAAGTCGAGCGCCGCGAGGTCGGCCAGCTCCAGCGAGGAGACGGCGCCGCGGCCGTTGGACGTGCGGTTGACCCGCCGGTCGTGGACACAGACGAGGTGCCCGTCCGCCGTCAGCCGGACATCGCACTCCAGCGCGTCCGCGCCGTCCTCGATCGCCTTCCGGTACGCGGCGAGGGTGTGCTCCGGCGCGTCCTCGGACGCGCCGCGGTGGGCGACGACGGCCGGGGGGCGGCTTCCCGGGCGGGACGCGGGGGCCGGGTGCGCAGTGGTCACCGCGTTATGGTGCCACCGCCTGGCACAATCGCGCATGGGGCCTTTGTCCGGTTGCCCCGCCGGGGCCTCCCGCCGGGTCGCCCCGCCGCCCGGTCCGCCCGGTCCGGCCGGTCCGACGGACTCGACGGACGCTACGGACCCGGCCGCCGTCCCGCGCGGCACCGAGGCCGCCCGGCCGCCGTCCGGGTGCCGGCGGTGTGCGCGAGGCGGTGGCGCACAGGTACCGCTTACGGCGGCCTGACGGGCCATGGGAAAGGCTGACCCGGGTAGGTGTTCCGGCGTGGCCCCGCCCGTCCCGCAGCGGCTCCGGCCGTGAACGAACCGACGCACGTGATGAGGAGACCACCGTGAGCACCGAGAACGAGGGCGCCGCCGTTCCTTCCCCGGACGGTTCGCGGACGGGGTCTCCGGCTCCGGAGGCCACGGACACGTCGACGCCCCCCGCCGCTCCCCCCGCTCGTCCC
>NZ_JBPQTX010000408.1:0-5415 GCF_051386555.1 Streptomyces sp. URMC 126 | reverse complement strand
CTCCCGGCCCCGCGCACAACCCACGCCCTCCGGTCGCCGCGTCCCACACCCGGTCCCGCCCCGGCCCCCGTCGTCCAGTGCTCACCCCCGCGCCGAGCACCGAGCTCACCGCTCCCGGGCCGCCAGTGCCCCGCCGGCCCAGCCCGCCGCCGCGCAGACCGCCGCGATCACGCAGACGCCGTCCCAGCCCCACCGTCCGAACGCCGGCCCGGCGAGCGCCGAGGTGATCGCACCGCTCGCGAACGAGCAGACGACGTACGCGGTGTTGGCCGCCGCGGGCGTGGAGGTGGCGCCCAGGGCGCGGGTCTGGTTGGCCACCTGGCCGGCGGTGAAACCGGCGTGCAGCAGGACGGCGCCTGCGCAGAGGGCCCACAACCGCTCGCCGCCGAGCCAGAAGAGCGGAAGGGAGACGACCGCCGCCGCGTAGCCCGCGGCCATCACCCGGCCGGTGTCGAAACGGTCGATCAGAGCGCCCGCGAGGGGCGAGGCCACGGCCGAGGTGAGGCCGAAGAGCCCGAACAGGCCGGCCGTGGCCGTGGACATGGCGTACGCGCCGCGCTCGTCCGTCAGCAGCAGGACGAGCGTCGTCCACAGCGCGCTCCAGGTGCCGAACACGCCGGCCTGTCGTACGCACGCCGCGCGCAGCGCCGGCGAGGACGCCAGCAGGCCCGGCAGCCCGGCGATGGCCTTGAGCGGGCGGGACGGCCGGACCGGGCGCGTCTCGGGCGGCAGCACGGCCGCCGTCAGCACGCCGATGGCCAGCGTGAGGACGGCCGCGCCGAAGAAGACCGGCCGCCAGCCGTACGCCTGACCTGCGAGTCCGCCGAGTACCCGGGCCGCGACGCTGCCCGCGAACAGGCCGGTCACCACGGCCCCGACGTGCCGTCCCCGACGGTCCGCGGGCGCGCGTTCGGCGACGAGGGGGACGAGGAGCTGCGGGACGACCGTGGCCGCGCACGCCACGAGGACGGCCGCCGCCAGCGCCGGGGTCCCGTGCATGAGTCCCGCCGCGGCGACCGCCACGGCCGCCACGGTGGAGAGCATCCACACCAGCCGTCGCCGGTCGGCGGTGTCGCCCAGCGGTGCGAACAGCAACAGCCCGACCGCGTAGCCGAGTTGGCCGAAAGACGCCACCCAGCCCACGGAGGAGGAGGGGACGCCGAAGTCCTTGGCTATCAGGCCGAGGAGCGGGGTCGCGAGGTAGATGTTCGCGGCCGTGATGGCCGTACACACGGAGATGACGGTCAGGAGGAGGCCGGTCCGGGGGCCTTTCCGGGGGCTTTTCCCGCCCTCGCCGGAGCGGTCGACGGTGTCCGGGGTGGTCGTGTCGGCGATCTCGGCCCCGGTGCCGCGCGAGACGGACGAGACGGGCGAGCCAGGTGTTGTGGACGAGGTGGGCGTGGCGGTCATCGCGGGAGGTGCTCCCCACTTTCGGTAGGACGTCGCGCGTTAGCAACCAACTGGTTGGTTGCGATATTCCCGACCGCTCTCGCCCTTGTCAACCGACTGGTTGGTTACGCTGGGTGGATGGCAGGAGTAAGGGATCCCGAGGCCACCAAGGCCCGCATCTTCGCGGCGGCCACCGCCGAGTTCGCCGCGCACGGCATCGCCGGGGCCCGGGTGGACCGCATCGCCCGCGAGGCCAAGGCCAACAAACAGCTGATCTACGCCTATTTCGGCAACAAGGCGGAGCTGTTCTCGCAGGTACTGGAGGCGCGGCTGACCCAGCTAGCCGCCGAGGTGCCGGTGGACGCCGAGGAGGTCGACGCCTGGATCGACCGGCTCATGGACTACCACGCCGCCCACCCCGAGCTCATCCGCCTGATCTACTGGGAGGGGCTGGAGTACGGCACCGACGCCTTCCCGCACGAGGACGAGCGCAAGCGGCACTACGACCGCAAGGTCGCCGTCTTCGCCGAAGCCCAGCGCAAGGGCGTCATCAGCTCCGAAATCCCGCCCGGCGACCTGCTGTTCATGCTGATCGCGCTGGTCTCCTGGTCCACCGTCCAGCCGCAGATGCGCCGCGTCCTGACCGGTGACACGGACGAGGACCGCGCCCGCCTCCGCGCGTCGGTACGGGCGGCGGCCCGGCGCATCGTGCGGTGACGGCGGGCGACGGTGGCGGGGAACGCCGTCGGTGGCGAAGGCAAGGGACGTGACGGCGCCCCGCCGTCACCCCGTCACCCCGTCACGCCACCACGCCATCCCGCCGTCACGACGGATGTGTCCCGATCTTCGTCAGAAGGTCGACGATCCGGCTCTGCACCTCCGCGCTCGTGGAGCGTTCGGCGAGGAAGAGGACCGTCTCGCCGGAGGCGAGCCGGGGCAGCTGGGCGGGGTCGATCCCGGCCGAGGTGTAGACGACCAGGGGCGTCCGGTTCAGCAGCCCCTGCGCGCGCAGCCAGTCCAGGATGCCCGCCCGGCGGCGGCGTACCTGCATCAGGTCCATGACCACCAGGTTGGGACGGATCTGCCCGGCCAGCGCCACCGCCTCGGCGTCCGTGGCGGCGCAGGCCACCTGGACACCGCGCCGCTCCAGGGTCGCGGTGAGCGCGTTGGCGATCGGCTCGTGCTCCTCGACCAGCAGGACGCGGGCGGGATGCATCTCGCTGTCGCGCGGCGCCAGCGCCTTGAGGAGTACGGCCGGGTCGGCACCGTACGCCGCCTCCCGCGTGGCCTGCCCCAGACCCGCCGTGACCAGGACGGGGACGCCCGCGGCCACCGCCGCCTGACGCAGCGCCTGGAGCGCGGTACGCGTGATCGGCCCGGTGAGCGGATCGACGAACAGCGCGGCCGGGTAGGCCGCCATCTGCGCGTCGACCTCCTCGCGCGAGTGCACGATCACCGGCCGGTAACCGCGTTCGGTGAGGGCCTGCCGGGTGGACGTGTCAGGGGCCGGCCACACCAGAAGGCGGCGCGGGTTGTCGAGCGGCTCGGGCGGCAACTCGTCGTCCATCGGCGGCGGGACGGGCTCGCCGGGGTTGATCTCCACGGCTCCGTTGGGGCCGTCCAGCGGCTCCGGGCCCTCGGCACCCTCGTCCGGTGCTCCTATGGCGAAGGCACGTCCTTCCGACGCGACGGGCGACGGACGGGGGCCGCCGAGCGGACCTCCGCCGAGTGCGCCTCCACCGAGCGGACCAGCGGGACCGGCAGGGCCGGCGGAGCCGGAACCGAGCGGACCGGCCGGACCGGGGCGCGGCCCGGCGGCGGGCGCCTGCGCCCGGGCCTGCGCCTCCCGCTCCCCGGCGTTGTCGGCGGGATTACCCAGCTTGCGCCGGCGCCCGGAACCGGCGCCCGCCACACCCGGAGTCCCACCGGGCGGAGTCTCCCCGCCCTGCTGGGTGTACGGCGCGCCCTGGCCGAGGGTACGCACGCTGATGGCGCGGGCGACATCGCCGGAGCCCGGCAGGGACGCCGCGCCCGGTTCCTCGGCGAGCGCCCGGCGCGCACGCCGGCGGCCGGTGGGCGGCGCGTCGCTGACGGCGCCGGGAACGGCGCCTGAAGCGCCTTCCTCCACGGGCGAAGTGAGACCGGGGTGGCCTCCGTGGCCGTCGTGACCACCCGGCGCGGGGTGATCGGCACCCTCGGGCGCGGACGCCGAAGGCGCCGGCGAACCGGGCTGCCCGACCGGGCCGACGGGACCGGCGGACGCGACGTGAGCGGCAGGAGCGGCAGGAGCGGCAGGGCCGAGGTGCCCTCCGGAATCGGTGGGAGCACCGGCCCCGGCCGTCCCCACCGGACCGAGGGGAACGGCTGCCTGACCGGCTTCGGGACGTCCGGCATCGGCACGCCCGGTGTGCCCGCCGTGTCCTGGGAGGCCACCGTGCCCGGGAAGGCCGACGTGACCCGCACCTACATGTCCTTCGCCCGCAGGCCCCGCGCCGGCCTCGGCCGGGCCGGAGTGCCCCGACGCGGGGGCCGGAGCGGCGGGCCGGGCGGGCCCAACGGGCCCGGGGCCGTCCACGGGCCGCACGGCCTGGGGCGACTCGGAGCGCACGGGCTGCCCAAGCGGCATCCCGGGATCACCCGGGCCGACCGGAACACCGGCCCGGCCAAGGACGAAGGCACCGTCGCCCCCGCCGGCACCACCGGGCGCACCGCCATGACCGGAAGCACCGGACCCGGTCACCGCCGGGCCCCCCGGGCCGTCCGCCACCCCACCGTCCGCCGGCCTCCCGCCCAGGGGAATGCCGCCCACAGGGCCGCTGCTCATCGGCCCGCTGCTCATCGGTCCACCGCCGACCGGACCGTCACCCGCAGGCCCACTGCCCGCCAGACCGCCCTGTGCCGGTACCGGCCGGCCCGGGACATGGCCGGTCTCCGCGCCGGGCGCACCCTTGCGGTCGGCTTCGGCCGGCGGCAGGGCGAACGCGGCACGCGGGACGTCCGGTTCGGCGTCCGCCTGACCCGGGATCGGCCGCTCGGGCGCCTCGGCGAGGGCACGCCGGGCGCGACGCCCGGTGGGGGCGGCGACGGCCTCGGTGGCGGAGTCGGGCCCGCGGTCGGCTTCGGCGGGGGGCAGCGCGAACGGCGTGCGCCGGGCTTCCGCGCCCGCCGCCTCCACCGGTTCGGCCGCCGCCGCCTCACGGCGGGCGCGGCGCCCGGTCGGCTGGACGGGCGCGGCCACCTGGGGCGGCACGAGTCCGGCGCCCGGCGCGAGGGCCGGGTCGGCGCCTCGGCCGTGCCGGTTGGCGCGCACCCGCTCGGCGCCGGCCGCCTCCTCCTCGTCGGGACGGGCAGGACCGCGCCGCCGCCCGGTCGGCTGGGCGGGCACCGGCGCACCGGGCACAGGGGTACCGGGCACGGAACCGGGGTGCGGCGCGCTCTGGACCGCCGCACTCCCCGGCCCCTCGCCGGCGGAGGGAGCGGTGCCGGAAGGCGCCACGGAGTTCGGTGCCCCCGGATGCGCGGGTGCGCCCGGGGCCGACGGCTCCCCGGCCGGCGAACTCCCTTGCCGCGCCTGCGGAACCGGGTGGACGGCATGCTCGGCCCGGTCCTGCCGGACCTGCTGAGGCGGGCGCGTCTGCTGACCCGATGAGACCGGCGAGGCGGGCGAAACCGGCGAGGCGGGCCGCGACGCCGGATCGGGCCCGTGCACGGCAGCGTGGTCACCGGAAGCGTGACCACCGGAAGCGGGACCCACCGACCCCGCCGCACCCCCGACGCCCTTCGCGCCCCCGACGGGCACCGCCACACCGGCGGAGCTCACCGAACCCCCGGCCTCCCGGGAACCCTCGCCCCCGACGACACCACGGGAAGCCGCAGAGCCCACGGAACCCACCGAACCCGCCGATCCCGCCGGGCCTCGGACCTCTCCAGCCCCGCCAGTACCACCCGAAGCAGCACCAGCAGCACCACCAGCAGCACCACCCCCGGAAACACCGGCCGCGTCAGACGCCCCAGCGCCCCCAGCAC
>NZ_JBPQTX010000407.1:0-5430 GCF_051386555.1 Streptomyces sp. URMC 126 | reverse complement strand
CGAACTGCGGCGGGTCGCCCAGCCGGGAGACGTCCACGACGCGCTGTCCGGAGAGCAGCGCGACGGCCCGTTCGATCTCCTGGCCGTCCATGCCGACGCCGGCGTCGTCGATGACGACGCACGCGCCGTTGTGCACCGGCTGGAGGCTGACCTCCACGGTGGTGTTGGGCTGCGAGTGGCGGGCGGCGTTGTCGAGGAGTTCGGCGACGGCGAGCACCACGGGCTCCACGGCCCGGCTGACGACGGCGAGTTCCCCGTCGCCGTGCACCCGTACCCGGCGGTAGTCGCGGATGCGGGAGGTGGCGCCGCGGACGACGTCGGTGAGCGGGGACGCCACGCGCTGCCGCCCCGGCCACGAGCCGCAGAGCACGCCGATGGCCTGGGCGCGCCGCCCGAACTGCGAGTTGGTGTGGTCGATCTCCAGCAGGTCGCGCAGCACCGCGGGGTCGTCGTGCCGCTCCTGCATGCCGGAGATGGCCTGTTGCTGCTCGTGCGCCAGCCCCTGGAGGGCGCGCATGGAGGCCCGGAGGGCCGCCTTCGCGGACTGGTCGGCGCGTTCCTGCGCCTTGTCCACGGACTGCGCGAAGAGTTCCATCACGGCCTGGAGGCTGTGGGCGAACGCGGTGCCGGCGAGCCGCTCGTCGAGCAGGCCGGGCAACGGCGCCGACTTGTTCATCGAGTCGGCGACGGCGGGCAGGCGCACGTCGACCAGCCGCGCGGCCTCTTCGTCACGCGCCCGGACGTTCTCCTCCAGCGCGGCGGCGCGGGCCCGCAGCGCGGTGGTGACCGTCCGCTGCCGGACCAGCAGGACCACCACGGCGGCCAGTGCCACGATCAGGCACCAGACTCCCGCCTCCGGTATGTGATGCGACATCAATTCCTCTTGGACGCCGGGGTACGCGTACGGCAGGACAGGTCACGGCGTCCTGACCTCCCGTCCAAAAGCGGAATACATGGATCATCCAATCACACCCGCGTTCCTCCGTCCGGCCTCCTTCTCGAATTGCGAACACAGGAACGCATCCCGTCCGCCCATAAGCGGGCGAGCGGGAGGCGACAGCGGGTTTCCGGCCGACATCCGGCCGGAATTCATCGCGACGCGGTGGGTAGGCGGGTGGGTTTGCGCGCCCGCAACGGCCGTTCCCGGTGCCACGTCCGCCATACGGACAGCCCCGCGCCGAACGCCTTGACGACCCCGACCGCCCGACGTTTCGGGCAGGCGCTGGCGTCTGGGCAGTCGGACAGCCCGGGCGGACGCCGCCGGGGACGTTCTCGGTGAGGTGACGCTGCTCGCACCGGACCGGGGCCGGGGATCCGGCCGGGACGATGACGGCGCCCGGTGGTAGTAGAAGGTGTCGTCCGGCGAAGTGAACGACCACACCACCTTGTTGACCAGCTTGTCCGGGAACGGATTCAGCCGGGCGGCCGGCGGACCGGACCGGGTGGGAGCACCGAAGGGGACGGCGTCCGTCCAGTCCGGGTCCTCCGGCGCGGCCTCCGTGGCGGCGGCCTCGGCCGTGCCGTGCACGTCCCCGGTGGACGAGCAGCGGAGACCGGCCGGCCGCGGACCGACGCAAGACCACGCGACGTGCCAACTTCCGGACGAACCGCCCGCGTCCGTACCCCGGACCGCACACGGACCGGTATGTGACGAAGTAGCGGGCGAAGTGCGGGCGGACCGTTCGCCGACGGGACGTTCCCTCCCTAAGGTGGCCGCGGGCGCCGGGTGTTGCGTCCCCGGCCGCCGACGGGCGGTCCCGCAGGGGAGACCAGGAGGAGGAGCCGCGTCCATGGCGGAGCACGTGACCGGCCCGGCCGGGAGCCCGTTGCGGGCCCTGGCCGCCGAGGGCGTCTCCCTCTGGCTCGACGGACCGTCCCGCGCCCGTCCCGCCCGCCCCGCGGAGGGGGTGCGCGGCGCGGTCTCCGACCCCGCCGTACTCGCCGCGGACGCCGCGGGGGACGCCGGGTGCCGGGAGCAACTGCGCCACCTCGCGCAGCGCTCCGCCGCGCCGGACACCGCCGTGCTGGCCCTGTCGGCCTACGACCTGCGCTCGGCCTGCGACGCGCTGCGCCCGGTCTTCGACGCCTCGCGCGGACTCGATGGCCATGCCTCCATGGACCTCGACGCCCGCCTCGCGCACGACCCGGGCGCGACGGCCGCCGCCGCGGCGGAGCTGCACCGCGCCGCGCTGCGGGACAACGCCCTGGTCAAGATCCCCGCGACCGAGGCGGGCCTGCGGGCCGCCCGCGCCTGCCTGGAAGGGGGCATCGGCGTGCACCTCACGGAGATCTTCTCCGCGCGGCGGCACGGCGAGGCCCTCGACGCCTGCCTCGACGGCCTGGGGCGGGCCCGCGCGGCGGGCCGGGACCTCGCGCGCGTCCCGGTCTGCGTCTCGCTCGCGGTCGGCCCGTTGGAGGACGCCGTCGACGCGCG
This sequence comes from Streptomyces sp. URMC 126, assembly GCF_051386555.1. Classification (NCBI taxonomy): domain Bacteria; kingdom Bacillati; phylum Actinomycetota; class Actinomycetes; order Kitasatosporales; family Streptomycetaceae; genus Streptomyces; species Streptomyces sp. URMC 126. The sequence goes on along the minus strand of NZ_JBPQTX010000407.1, from coordinate 2,996 downwards.
CCTCGCCACCCTGGGCACGGCGGCGGCGGACGCTCTGCGCGGCACGGCGGCCCAGGCAGTGGCCCGGCTGGCCTACCGGGCGTACGAGGAACGGCTGGCCGACGACCGGTGGCGGACGCTGGCCCGCGCCGGGGCGCGCCCGCCGCGACTGTTGTGGCACGTCGGCGGGGCCTTCCCCATCGAAACGGCCGGAGCGGCCGACGCAAGCGGAGCGGCCGGAGCGACCGGAGCGGACGACACAGCGGGAGCGCCCCACACGTACGACGCCACCGAAGCCGCAGACACCACCGACACCGCCCGGGTCCTCCGCCGCGTGGAGTCCCTGGTCGCCTGGGGCACCGGCGTCGCCCTCCCCGCCGCCGGCCTGGAGGCGGTCGCCCGCGCCGGCAGGCCGCGCGGCGACGCCCTCACCGGCCGGCACCGGCCCGCCCGTGCCGTGGTGGCACGCCTGGAGCGGCTCGGCGTCTCCCTCGACGCGACGGCGGACGCCCTGACGGCCCGGCGGCACGAACTGCTGGCCACCGCGTGGACGGAGCTCCGGACGGCCGTCGCCGAGCGGCTCCGGACGGCCGGCGGACCGGCGGACGCACGGGCCGCCGACGGCAAGCCCGGCCCCGGCCACTGACAGCCAAGACAGCCATGGCATCGTCCGGCACTCTCGATCCTTGCGTCACTCTTATCCCTCGCATACCTTGACGCCTTGGGCGCGTAGGGGCCGCTGCCGGGGACCGGGGATTACGGATGGTCGTCCGCGGCCCGCGCCATGCCGTGCCGCCGACGCGTGATCCGTCCGTCGGGGCGCGGTCGGCACCAGGGAGGGGCACGTGTCGCCGGACACGGCGTCGTCGGACGCATCGGACGTATCGAACGCACCGGAAACCCCGGACGGGGACGGGACGCTCGCCGTCCTGGAACTGCTGGACGGCAACGCGCCGCCGGACCAGTACGAGGCGCTACTGGCGGAAGCCCGGCGACCGGGGGCCGACCCGGCGCGATCGGCCGCGCTGGAACGGGCCGTACGCCTGGGCCTGTCCGTCCGCTCCCGGATCGAGACCGAGCAGCAACGGGCCAACGACCTGTCCGCCCTGCTCGACACCTCCGCCGACCTGGCGGCCCATCAGGACCCCGGCGCCCTCATGAGGGTCGTCGTCCGGCGGGCGCGCCTGCTGCTCTGCGCGGACATGGCCTGGATCGGCCTGGACGACGAGGAACTGGACTGCCACGTCGTCCGCGCCTCCGAGGGCCACATCACCGACCGCAACATCGGCCTGCGGATCGCCCGGGGCGCCGGACTGGGCTCCGCCACCACCCGGCGGGACAACCCCTCCCCCTTCTGGACCCCCGACTACCTCCCGGACGAGCGCATCGAGCACAGCCGGGAGGTCGACGACGTGGTCCGGGCCGAACGGCTGCGGGGCGTCCTCGCCGTGCCGATGATGCACGGCACCCGCCCGCTGGGTGCCCTGTACATCGGGGAGCGCAACGTACGGCACTACACGCCCGCCGAGGTGACCCTGGCCGGCGCGCTCGCCAACCTGGCCGCCGCGGCCGTCGAACAGGCCCGGCTGGCCGAGCGGAACACAACGCTCATCGCCGAGCTGGAACGCCGTACCACCACCGTGGAGGCCGGACTCCGGGGCGCGCGGGGGCTCAGCGAGACACACCACCGGCTGATCGAACTGATCCTGGACGACGGCGACCTGACGGTACTCGCCGAGGAGGTACACCGCGAACTCGACGCCGACGTACGGGTCTTCGGCGCCGACGGGACCCCCCTCACGACCGCCGGCGACCCGCCCGCGTGCGGGGCCGACGAGGTGCTCCTCTCCGGCCTGGGCGCGCACGCGGCCCGCGAACCGGTCGAGGTCGCCCCGGGTTTCTGGGCCGTGCCGATCGCCGCGGGCACCGGCCACCTGGGCACCCTGATGCTGCACCCGAGGCGCCCCCGGCGCCCGTGGACGGCGGCGGAGGAACGGCTGGTCCGGCTGATCGCCCAGGTCGTGTCCGTACAACTGCTGGTGGAGAGCAGCCGGGCCGCCATCACCGAGGGGCAGGCCCGCGAGGACTTCCTCGGCCGGCTGCTGCTCGGCCCGCAGCGACCGCCCCGGCAACTGGAGCAGAGCGCCCGGCGGCTGGGGATCGACCTGCGCGCGGACCACGTCGTCGTGATCGCCCGGCCCGAGGGCGAGGCACGCGGCAGACCGGCCGTCTGGGCCTCGTCGTACGCGGCCCGGAAGAAGGGGCTCAAGGCCATGCACCACGGCTGTGCCGTACTGCTGCTGCCGGGCTCGGACCCCGGCGCCGCGGCACGCGCGGTCGCCGCGGAGCTGGCGCCACTGCTGGGGCACCAGGTGACGGTGGGAGCGGCGGGGCCGGTCGCCGACCCGGCATCCGTCCGGCACGGCTTCCAGGAGGCGCTGCGCTGCCTGGAGGCGATGACCGCGCTGGGCGCCACCGGGCGCGCCGGGTCCCTGGCCGACCTGGGCTTCCTCGGCGTGCTGCTGTCGGACCACCACGACGTCGAGGGCTTCGTCCAGGCGGCCGTCGGGCCGGTGCTCGACTACGACGCGCGGCGGTTCACCGACCTGATCCGCACCCTGGAGACCTACTTCGAAGCGGGCGGCAGCCCCACCAACGCGGCGAAGCGGCTCCACGTCCACCCCAACACCGTCGCCCGGCGGCTCGAACGCATCGGGGAGTTGCTGGGGCCGGGGTGGCAGGAACCGGAACGGGCCCTGGAGGTGCAGCTCGCGCTCCGCCTCTCCCGCGTCCGGGACACCCTGTCCCGGCCGGAGGCACCCCCGTTCCCGGGGGTGTGACCCCGGACGTCCGGCGGTCCGACGCCCCGCGCTCCCGCGCTCCCGCGCGCCGTAGGCTCCCGGCACCCGAAGGCCCCACCGCGTCCCGAGGCCCACCACCTCGGGAAACCGTCGATACGTGAGGCCCACCGCCGTCCCGGACGTACCCCCCTCAGCACACCCGACCCAGAAGCGCCC
>NZ_JBPQTX010000406.1:0-5439 GCF_051386555.1 Streptomyces sp. URMC 126 | reverse complement strand
CCTCCCGCCCCCGCCCCTACCGGCCGCCCGGCGTACACCGTCGCCCAGCCGCCGGCCCCGATCGGTGCGACGATCTCCCACGCGCCGACGCGATGGCCGGGAGCGAGCTCTTCCATGCCGTCACCTCCGCCGCTCGTGCGTCCGGGCCGTGCGCCGCGCGTCCCGCCCGGTCGTCCGGGCCGTGCGCCGCGCGACCCGCCCGGTGTGCCGGCCGCCGTCTCTCATCCGGCGGGCTCTCATCCGGCGGGCCGGGGCGCCGCCTTGGGCGTGCCCGTTCTGGGCGGCAGCAGCGCCAGGTGTTCCTCCCGCACGAGGCCGAACCGCAGCGCGACCCCGACGATCGCCTCCCGCTTGCCGTTGCGGCGGGCCGCCCGGCCGGCGTCGCCGCCGGCCGGCGCGTCGACGCGGATCTTCTCCTCGGCCAGGTAGTCGATGTGCGAGCTGACGGCCCGGGCGGTCAGGCGGTCGCAGGCGGGGTGGTTCCTTAGCCGCTCGACGATCTGCGGGGTGGTGGGCACCGCGACGGGCGACTCGTCGCGGAGGCGGGGTTCGCAGAGGGCGACGAGGACGAGGAAGTAGGTGGCGGTCTCGTCCAGGGAGTACGCGGTGACCGTCCTGGTCCCCCACGCCCCGCCCGCGGCGTCGTGGTCGAGGTAGACGTGGTCGGGGGCGAACACCTGGAAGGCGGCCGAGCCCTCGCGCCGGGTGGGCAGCACGACCCGCGCGAACTCGAACGGAATGGGCACCCCGACCCGGCGCGGCGGCACCCTCAGGTACTCCCCCGCCCCTTCCGGGTTCTCGACCAGGTAACTCTGGGCCGTGCTGAAGTTGCTGAGCTGCCAGTGGTCGTCGGTCACCCGGATCTCGCCCGCGAGCCGGGAGATCGCCTCGTCGACGAGGCGCAGTTCGACGGGCACGGTGGCCGATCCCCGGCCGAACCGCGCCACTTCCCCCGGCCCGAGCCGTAAGGTCACGCCGCCGCCCGCGTCGGCGCCACCCGTTCCGACGCCACCCGCTCCGCCGCCGTCGCGGCTCCCCTCCCCGGCATCGCCGTTCCCCGGCGGCAGATGGATCACTATCCCGCTCACGGGCCTCTCCTCACCCCCTCGGCAGCACTTCGCAGCCGAATATATCCATGAGGTCAGGGAGAAGCTCCGGGTCGGCGGAGCCCGCGATGCGTCGTCCGTCACGGTGGAGACGGAACGGGCGGCGGGCGACGGCCCGTCAGGTCCCCTGGCGGCGGGGGCCGGCAGGCGGGAACGGTTCTCAGTAGGCGGGCCCGCCCGGCCGGACGGGCGCGACCGTGCGGTCGCCGAAGGCCGTCCACGGGCGCCAGGTTCCGTTCGGCCCCGCCTGGACGCGGAGGAGCGGGCGGCCCTCGCGCGTGACGGCGAAGACGTGGATCCGCCCGGCCGCGTCGGCCACCGCCGTCGGAGTACCGGCGAACCGGACGCCGGAGCCGTCGAAGCCGCTCTCGGCCTCCCACGTGCCGCCGGGCGCGGCCTGCCGGCGGCTGGTGAGCGGCTCCCCGCCGGGCGGCAGGGCGAAGGCGGTGAGCCGGCCCGCGGCGTCGGGGACGAGGGCGGGGGCGCCATCCGTCCAGCCGAACAGCGGCCGCCACTCGTCCCAGCCGCCGCTCGGCACCGTCTGGCGCCGGTGGAAAGTGGCCAGGCCGGACGGGGCGACGGCGACGACGGTGAGCCGGCCGCCGCCGTCCCGTGCCACCCGCGGCGCGGTGCCGGCGGCGGTGCCGAAGTGGTCCCACCGCGACCAGGGGCCGTTCGGCGCCTCCTGCCACCGGTGGAGGACGCCGGCCCCGCCGGGCGAGAGGACGAACACCTCCAGCCGGCCGTCGGCGTTGGCCGCGACGACGGGGGGCGCGCCCGCGGGCCCGCCGAAGCCGGGGTCCCACTCGTCCCACGCCGGTGCCCCGGGCGAGCGCTGCCGCCGCCGGGCGATGCCGGAGCCGCCCGGGGCGAGCGCGAAGACCTCCAGCCGCCCGTCGGCCGCACGGCCCACCGCCGGGGCGGCGCCCGCCGGGCCGCCGAACCGCTCCCAGCCGTTCCAGGTCCCGTCCGGGCGCTGCGTCCGGTGGTCGAGCGCGGCGCCGCCGGGGGCGAGGGAGAACACCTCCAGCCGGCCGTCGGTGTCCCGGCCGAGAGTGGGGACGGCCCCGGCGGGGCCGCCGAACGGCTCCCACGGCGACCAGGCGTCGCTCCCCCGCCCGAGCTGGGTGCGCCGCAGCAGCGAACGGTCGCCCGGGTCCTGGGCGAAGACGTTCAGCCGGCCGTCGACGTCCAGTGCGACGGCGGGGTTGTCCGGGCTCTGCCAGGGCGGCGGCGTCTCGCGCCAGTCCAGCGGGGCCACGTACAGCCCCTGGTGGAACCAGCCCGCGGCGGTGGCGTACCACTGCCCGCCCCCCGTGACCACCTCCACGGCGTGCCCGGGCACATGACCGGCGTAGCCGTCGAGGCCGAAGCGGAAGGGGTCCCGGGACGCGAACACGTCGGTGCCGTCGTAGCCGTTGCGCGGGCCGATGAACAGGTAGTACCAGCCGTCCCGTTCGACGACGAACGGGGACTCGGTGACCGACACGGTCGCGGCGGTGCTCGCGTCGGTGAAGGCGACGCCCGGCTCGCTCCAGCGCAGCAGGTCGTCGGAGGTCCGGAAGGCGACCGTGTGCCGGCCGTCGGGGCCGGACAGTTCGGTGTAGTACATCACCCACCGGCCGCCCGTCCGGATCACCATCGGGTCGCGGGCCACGAGCCCCCGGAAGAGGGGGCCGGACGGGACACGGCTCCAGGTGAACAGGTCGGTGGAGGTGGCGAGGTTGATCGCGGCTCCGCCGCGCCCGCCGGCCGCGTAGAACATGTAGTAGGTGCCGCCGACCGCGATGACGTGCGGCGCCCAGAGGTGTTCCTCCCCGAAGTAGGCAGGATCGACGGTGAGCGCGTCGGCGTGCGCGGTCCAGGGGCCGCGGGGGTGGGGCGCGGACGCGTGGGCGAAGGAGACCTCGGCGGCGCTGTCGGGGGACCGGCCGGGCGGAGCGCTGTCGCCGACGATGCCGAAGAGGTGCCAGCGACCGCCCGCCTCGATCAGCGTGTGGTCGTTGAGGTAGCGCCGGACGCCGGGGCGGGACGGGTCGTGGACGAGGGTGAACGGCCCCGCGCCGACCCACTGGTGCGACGCGGCCGGGGTGGCCGCGGCGGCCATGGCGGCCGGGGTGGCACCGGCTCCCAACAGCGCGAGCGCGCCCGCCGCGGTGGAGCCCTGGAGCAATCTGCGTCTGCTGATCGGATGCTGCATGAGGTCTCCGGGAAGGGCTGTTGGGGAGGGGACGGCGAGAAGGGACGACGGGTGCGGGCGCGGAGGGGCCGTGAGGGAGGGGGGACGGACCCGGGCGGATCCGCCGGAACCCGCCCGGGTCCGCCCGGCTCAAGCCGGGTCCGCCCGGCTCAAGCCGGGTCCGCCCGGCTCCGGCCGAGGACGGTGGGTCGGATCGGATCCGTACCCCCGGCCCCCAGCCCGGCTGCGGGGGTGTGGTGTCAGGTGACGGGCGGACCGGAGGTGCTGTTGACCCAGGACCAGTCCGACCAGGTGCTGAAGCCGGTCTGCCACCGGTGGTGGACCCCGGCCCCGCTGGTCCTGAAGACCTCGACGCGGCCGTCGGCGTTGGCCGCGGCCCCGATCCCGGTGCCGCCGGGGCCGAAGGCGTCCCAGTCGCCGTAGGCGGCGTTGAGGCCCTGCTGCCAGATGTGCATGGCGGTCTCGCCGTTGACGGCGAAGACCTCCACCCGCCCGTCGGCGGTGCGGTCGCTGGTGAGTTCGCTGTCGGCGGGGCCTCGGACGGCCTCCCAGCCGGACCAGTCGGCGGGGCCGGTCTGGTAGCGGTGGTAGACACCCTTGGGGCCCGAGGCGAACACTTCGAGACGCCCGTCCGCGTTGTGGTCGACGGTCACGTCGCGCCCGCCCTCGCCGAACTCCTCCCACGCCGACCAGCCGCCGTTGACCGCCGTCTGGTACTGGTGCCGGAAGGTGGCCCCGTTCAGCGCGAACACCTCGAGGCGGCCGTCCGGCGCCTTCTCCATCTTCACCCGGCTGCCGGCCGGGCCGCCGCCCGTGGACTCCCAGCCCGACCAGCCGCTGTTGGGCGCCGTCTGGTACCGGTGGAAGACCCCCTCCGGCCCCGAGGCGAAGACCTCGATGCGGCCGTCGGCGTTGACGCCCGCGGCGGCGGTGCCGCCTCCGGTGCCGAAGCCCTGCCAGTCCGACCAGGCGCCGCTGGGGCTGAGCTGGTAACGGTGCTGGAACACCTGCCCGTTGAGGGCGAAGAGCTCCAGGCGCCCGTCCGCGTTCGGCGCGATGGTGAGCCGCGCGTCGCCGGGGCCGCCCAGCCGCTCCCACTCCGACCAGCCGCCGTTCACCTGCGACTGCCAGGCGTGGTGCACCCCGTCCGCCCCGGCCGCGAAGACCTCCAGCCGCCCGTCGGCCGACCGCGCCGACACCACGCGCCCCGACTCGTGCGGGTACACCGGCGGTGCGGGCCGCGGACGCTCCCCCGGCGTGCACGGCACGGTCACGCCGCGGGCCGCGAGGTAGGGAAGGGGGTCGATACCGTGACTCATACCGGTGTCGCGCCTCACCCGGAGGTGGAGGTGCGGCCCGGAGGCCTCCCCTTCGGCCCCCATGAGCGCGATGCGCTGTCCCGCGGTCACCCGCTCCCCCACGGCGACGTCCCGCCGGTACATGTGCCCGTACTCGGTCACGGTTCCGTCGGGGTGCAGGATACGGATCCACTGCCCGTAGCCCTGGGCGGGCCCGGAGTTGATCACCTCGCCGTCGCCGACGGCGTAAATCGGTGTGCCGCGGGGGGCGGCGATGTCGATGCCGTCGTGGTCGCGGGCTCCCCCGTAGGGGTCGGAGATGAAGCCGGCCGCCGGGCAGGAGGCGGCGAAACCCGCGTCGGGCGCGGCGGCGGCCGGGGACGTGGCCACCAGCGACGGCAGGACGGCGACCGTCACCGCGAGAACGAGGCGCAGCGCGCGTCTGCGCAGACCCTGGACCATGGCGCGTTCCTCACCAATCGGGCTTGTGGGGCGGGGCTGGTTGCGCGGGTACGCCATGAGCCCCGCTGCGGCGGAGGGACGCTGCGAGCACGGCGGGCTCATGACGAACCGGCGGGGGAACGGTAGCCACGCCCGGCCGGCGGGAACATCCGGAACGCTACGGACTGACAGCCGCCGCCGGACTCGGGTAGGGGGCGGCGGGCCGGAGGAGAGTGGGGCCGGCCGGGCACCCGCCGTACCGCCGCGCGACGCGACTCGGCCGGAACGGGCGCCCGTACGGGCACCAGCGAGCTCGCGCCCCCGCCGGGGCCACACCCGCCTCCGCTACCGCCCACCGCCGACCGGCCTCACCACCCCCTGTCTCTTATACACA
>NZ_JBPQTX010000405.1:0-5441 GCF_051386555.1 Streptomyces sp. URMC 126 | reverse complement strand
GCGTAGCCGCCCCCGCCGCCCGAGCCGCGCCACTGGCCGCTCGCGGCCTGAACGCCGGTGCCACCACCACCGCCCAGCCCCGCGACGGGCACGACGCCGCCGGCCACGCCGCGCGAGTTGGCGCCTCCCGGGGAGCCGAGGTTGCCGCCCCGTCCCCCGAAGTTGCCGTGCCTGTCCGCTCCGCCGGCCCCGCCCGTGGCCCCCACGGCGCCCTGCCCGGGGACCCGCCCGCTGCCCGCGCCTCCGCTGTGGCCGCCACCGGCCCCGCCGTCCCCGCCGCTGCCGTCGGTGAACGAAGTGGAGCCTCCGCCGCCGCCGGCGACGAGCAGCGGCCGCCGCAGCCGGTTGCTGAACAGCCCGCTCAGCCCGCCGCCGGCGCCGAGACCGGTGGCCGCGCCACCGAAACCTCCCGACTGGCCGACCACCACGGACAGGGTCTCTCCCGGGACGACCGCCACGTTGCCGGAGGCGAACCCTCCACCACCCCCGTAATGGTTGTACCCGAGCCAACTCTGGCCGCCCGCGCCCCACATGCGGGCGTTCACCACGGTGACGCCGTTGGGGACGGTGAAGTGCTGCACAGCGCCCGTGGCGTTGAACCGAAGGCAGTGGGTGTACGGAGCGACGGGCGTGCCCGCGACCGGGGCCGCCGGGGCGGTGGCGAGCGCGCGCGCCGTCGGCGCCGCCGGGGCGGCGACGGGCTCGGGAACGGCGGCGGTATCAGGTTCGGCGTTCTGCGGCACAGGAGTCCTCCTGACTCTGTCCTCGCTTCACGGTTCGGGGATTCGGGGAAACGTCCATGCCCGCCGGCCTCGGCGGAGCTGACAGCCGGCCCTACGGCGTGTCCGCCGGACAAGGCTGCCCGGAGCACGGCCGGCAAAAAAGAGGACGGGTACACGTGCCGCCGCTCTCTGCCACATGGTGTGGCCTCCCGGCCTCGCGTCAGCAGGGCGCGCGTACCACCCGCGCACCGCGCGGGTCCCGTCTCACCACCTTGAGCGCTTCGCGGTCCCCCCTTGTGCCCCTGGCTCCCACCTCAGGGCACCTGAGGATGGCCGGATGGCTCTGTCCACGGGAACGGACGGCGCCATCGCCTTAAATGAGTGGCCCCGACTACCGCGCCGGACGCACCCTGGTCTCCGTGACAACGCCGAAACACCAGATCAGAGCGCTCCACACGGCTTCCACCCTCACCGTCTACCAGGCATACGACCCGGCCATCGGCCTGCCCGCCGCGCGGGACGGCCGGTTTCCGGAGACCTGGAAGCGGGACCGGATGACGTGGATCAAGCCGTCCTTCCTGTGGATGATGTACCGCTGCGGCTGGGGTACGAAGGAAGGGCAGCGGACGGTGCTGGCCGTGGAGATCCGGCGGGAGGGGTTCGAGTGGGCGGTGCGGAACGCGTGTCTCTCGCATTACCTGCCCGGCCTGCATGAGGGTCAGGACGCGTGGCGCCGGGAGTTGCGGCGGGCGCCGGCCCGGGTGCAGTGGGATCCGGAAAGGGATCCGCTGCTGCGACCGCTGCCGTACCGTTCGCTCCAGCTCGGGCTCGCCGGGGAGGCCGCCCGCCGGTACGCGGACGAATGGACGGTGGGCATCACGGACGTCACCGCGCTGGCGCACGACGTGCACGCCCGCGTGCGCGAGGGCGACCTGGAGGGCGCCGCGCGGTTGCTGCCGGAGGAACGTCCCTACCCGGCGGCGGAGGGGATGCTCGCGCACCTGGTTGCTTAGCGCCTCCCCCGGCTCCTGAGACGACGGAGTTCCGCCGCCGGCGGTAAACCCCCACGGCCCGCGGGGAGTCACTGCGGATGAGGGCGTACGACGGGTGACGGTCGCCCCGCCCGGCCACGGCCGGGCCCGCGCTGGTGCAGGCTGGTGGTACTGGTGGGTGGCGTGGGGCTGGCGGTCGGCGGCCGGGCGCTGCCGCGTGGTCTCCGGAGGACGCCGGGAGGCGTTCGGGAGGCTTCAGGACACTCCGGGAGAAGGGGAGAGCGGGATGAACGACGAGTGCGACCACGAGTGGGTCCTGTGGAGCGGTGCCAGCCGCTGCCGCAAATGCGGTACGACGCAATGGTCCGGCTGGCCCGGCACATGACGGAGCGCCAAGGGCACGGGTGCGGTGTGCCCTGAGCTCCGCGGGCGCGCGCCGGAGGGGCACGCGCCCGCGCACTACCGCACTTGCACCCCGGAAACCGCCCGGGCGATCACCAGGCGCTGGATCTCGCTGGTGCCTTCGAAGATCGTGTAGATGGCGGCGTCCCGGTGCATGCGTTCCACGGGGTACTCCCGGGTGTAGCCGTTGCCGCCGAGGATCTGCATCGCCTGGGCGGTGACCGTCTTGGCGGTCTCGCCGGCGTAGAGCTTGCTCATGGACCCCTCGGCCGACGTGAAGGGCCTGCCCGCGGCGGCCATCGCCGAGGCGCGCCAGACGAGGAGGCGGGCGGCGTCGATGCGGGTGCGCATGTCGGCGAGCTGGAAGGCGACGCCCTGGTTGTCGATGATGGGGCGGCCGAACTGGACGCGGGTGGTGGCGTAGTCGAGGGCGATCTCGTACGCGGCGCGGGCGATGCCGACGGCCTGGGCGGCGACGGCGGGGCGGGACGCCTCGAAGGTGGCCATGGCCGCGTTGCCGCCGCGCTCGCCGCCCGAGTCGGCCTTGCGCTTCCCCTCGCGGGCGCGCGCCAGGCGTTCGTCCAGCTTCTCCTTGCCCCCGAGCAGGCAGTGGCCGGGGACGCGGACGCCGTCGAGGACGACCTCGGCGGTGTGCGAGGCGCGGATGCCGTGCTTTTTGAACTTCTGCCCCTGAGAGAGCCCTTCGGTGCCCGGCGGGATGATGAAGGAGGCGTGTCCGCGGGCGCCGAGGCCGGGTTCGACCACGGCGACGACGACGTGGACGTTGGCGATACCGCCGTTGGTCGCCCAGGTCTTGGTGCCGTTGAGCACCCACTCGTCCTTCGCCTCGTCGTAGACGGCGCGGGTGCGCATCGCGGAGACGTCGGAGCCGGCGTCGGGTTCGGAGGAGCAGAAGGCGGCGACCTTCACGTCGTCGGCGTCCCCGTACATCTGCGGGATCCAGGTGCCGATCTGCTCGTCCGTGCCGTTGGTCAGGACGCCGACGGCGGCCAGGCCGGTGCCGGTGATGGCCAGGCCCAGTCCGGCGTCGCCCCAGAAGAGCTCCTCGATGGCGACCGGGATGCCCAGGCCGGTGGGGTCGAAGAACTGCTTGGCGTAGAAGTCGAGCGAATACAGGCCGATTTTCGCCGCTTCCCGCACGACGGGCCAGGGGAACTCCTCGCGTTCGTCCCACTCCGCGGCGGCGGGCCGCATCACGTCGGCGGCGAAGCCGTGGACCCAGTCGCGTACGGCCTTCTGTTCGTCGTCGAGCTCCAGCCCGAAACCCGCCATGGCCCCTCCCGAGCGTTGCTACCTGCGGTAACAGGAGTCTGTTACCGGTCAGTAGGGCCTGTCAACTCTCCTCTCCCCCCGGATCCGCTGGGTGCCGCGAGTGTTACGTTGCGCAGGCATGCGAGAAGACACGGGGGCGGGAGGCACAGCCATGACGACCAGTCAGCGGGAAGACCAGCAGCGCACGGCGCAGCGGCGGCGCAGGGAACTGCTGGAGGCCGCGGACCGGGTGGTACTCAGGGAGGGACCGGGGGCGTCGATGAACGCCATCGCGGCCGAGGCGGGGATCACCAAACCGATCCTCTACCGGCATTTCGGCGACAAGGGCGGCCTCTACCGGGCGCTCGCGGCGCGGCACACGGAGGCGCTGCTGGAGGGGCTGCGGGCCGCGCTGGACGCGCCGGCCGAGCGGCGGCGGCGCGTGGAGTCGACTCTCGACACCTACCTCGCCGCCATAGAGGCACGGCCGCAGGTGTACCGGTTCCTGATGCACCCGGCCGAGGACGACGGCCCCTCGGAGGGCGGTTTCGACGTGGGCCGGCACTCCGCTCCCCTGCTGCGGCGGATGGGCGAGGAGCTGGCGGTGGTGATAGCCGAGCGGGTGGAACTGGGCCCGGAGGGCACCGAGCTGGCCCGCGCCTGGGGGCACGGCATCGTCGGCATGATGCACGCGGCCGGCGACTGGTGGCTCCGCGAACGGCCCTTCCCCCGCGAACGCCTGGTGAGCCACCTCGCGGACCTGCTGTGGGGCCGACTGGCCACGGCGGGCGACCGGGCGGACGGCCCGGGGTTCTGACCCCGGCGGACCGGGCCCGGCGAGGCGCCCGAAGTCCGGCCCGCCCCCGCGTGGACGGAAAACCGGGTGCCGGGTCCACCACCCCGACGTAATGTGCACAGGCACATGTCAGGCATTACTTCGGGAGGGGACATGGTTCCGGAACTCGTCAGGGCCTGGGCGGCCGGCTGGGCCGTCTCGCGGGGGACGCCCCCGCCGGCCGGGCACCCGTGGGGGTGCGTGATCGAGGTCGGGCTGCCGGGGCGGTCGGAGCGCCGTGTGGTGTACGTCCCCGACGCGGAGTCCGTGCGGGCGGCCACCGCCGACCCCGTACCGCACGCCTGGCTCAAGGCCGCGGCGGATCCCGGCGAGGTGGCACGCCTGCTCTCCGCGGGGTGGGAGGTGGACGACGAGGACACCGGTCATCTCATGGCCGTGGACCTCGTGCCCGACGGCCCGTCGCCCGTCCCGCCCGGCTACGCGGTCTCCGTGACCCGGGCCGACGGCGTCGTCCGCGCCCGGGTGACCGACGCGGCGGGCGGTGTCGCCGCCCAGGGCCACCTGACGGTGGTCGGGGACGTGGCCGTCGTCGACCGCGTCGTGACCGAGGCGGCGCATCGCAGGCGCGGCCTGGGTCGCGTCGTGATGCGCGCGCTCACGGAACGCGCCCTCGCGGAGGGCGCGTTCACCGGCGTGCTGGGCGCGACGGACGACGGGCGGGCGCTGTACGAGACGCTGGGCTGGAAGCGGCACGCGGCACTGACGGCGTGCGCCTACCGGCCGTGAGGCGGCGCGCATCACGCCCGTCGGCCGTCGGCCGTCAGGCGGCAGGCGGCAGGCGGCAGGCGGCAGGCGGCAGGCGGCAGGCGGCAGGAACACCGTCCCCCGGCCCACCCGCCACCGCCCGTCAGCGGGAGCACACATCACGCCCTGCCGGCCGTGAGCTGGAACACACATCAGGCCCAACCGCCCGTGACACGACGCACATAACGCCTTGCCTTCCGCGAGGCGGAGCACGCATGCCGCCCCAACCCGCCCGTGAGCCACGCACATCACGCCCGCCGCCCGTAAGGCGCGGCCGAGAGCCCGCCCACCGAGAGACAAGACGGCGCACGGCTCGGTCCGCCACCGATCGCGCCCGCGCGGCCCGCGCACACCGCCGGCCCCGACGCGGCGCGAACCGCGGCCCATCGCGAGCCCCGAGCACCACGAGCCGCCGCACACCACGGCTCCCCGACACCCCCGCACCCCCGATCC
>NZ_JBPQTX010000404.1:0-5484 GCF_051386555.1 Streptomyces sp. URMC 126 | reverse complement strand
GCCGGAGTCGGGCAGCGGCCCGACGTGGAGGCTGACCCGGAGCCGGACGCGGCCGGTCGCGGTGGCGTGGATGTTGTAGTCGGTGAGGACTTCCTGGAGTTCGTACAGGAAGGGGTGGATGATCCGGGGCAGGGCGACGGGATCGAAGCCCATGGCCAGGCCGTCGCCGGTGTTGCCGAAGAACTTCCGCTCCTCCCAGACCCGTTCGAGACCGGCGCGGAGGAAGCCCTGCCCGACGAGCTGGGGGATGACGGTGGTGAGCGAGGGGTGTTCGGCGGCGGGCCGGCCGGTGAAGTCCTTGGCGTCCACGGCGAGGATGCCGCGGTAGGGCGGCAGGTCCCGGCTGACGCTCCAGGGGGCGGGGCTCGCGGACGGAACGGTGGACGGGCCGGTGGCCGGGGCGGCGGACGGGGTGTCCGTGGCGGACATGGGCGACTCCTCGGTGGTGAGGCGGTTCCGAAGGGGCGGCACCCGGCACCCCGTTCCCCCCGGAGGGGTGCCGGGCTCACTTCGGATCCTTACGGAGTCGTGGTGCGCGGTGTGCACCGCGAGTGCACAGGAGGCGTGACGAGCGTCACGCGTCCGTGTAAGGCCCGTCCGTCACAGCGGCCACCGCGCGCAGGGCGTTCAGGTCGTGGACGACGACACCGCCGCGCTCGGCGCCGACCACCCGGTCGCCGATCTCGCGCAGGGCGGCGCTGACGGTGTTGCGGGACGCGCCGAGGTACTGGGCGAGTTCGGCACGGGTGACCGACAGATACGCCCCGCCCCCGGCCCGTCCGCCACCCGTCGGCGAACCGCCCGTCCCTCCGCCGTACGCCGCCTCGGCCAGGGCGAGCAGCGCCTGGGCGACCCGCTCCCGCGAACAGCAGCCGCCGCGGGCCCGGTCGGACTGGCGCAGCCGGGTCAGGGCGTGCCGGGTGAGGACGGGCGAGAGGCCGCACCGTTCGACGAAGCCCCGGAACCGGCGCTCCTCCACCACCACGACCGTGACGTCCACTATGGCCGTGACGGACGCCAGCCGCCGCTCGCCCTCCTCCAGCACCGCGGCCTCGCCCACCACGTCGCCGGCGCCGCGGAACGCCAACAGGCGCACCCGGCCGTCCCGTTCCACCCGGATGACCTTGACCACCCCGGCGACCAGGGCGAGGACGTGCGTTCCGGTGTCGCCCTGGCGCAGCAGGGTCTCGCCGGCCCGGTGCCGGCGCGTCCGCCCCTCGTCGAGCAGTCGGTTCCATAACGGCTCGCCGGCCAGTCGGGCGAAGGTGACGCCCAGCGCCGGGTCGTGCCGTTCCGTCGTTCCATCCATGGCAGGACTTTAGATGTAACGGGCGTCACAGAGACGCGAGATGAGGGACTCGCTCCGGACGCGCGCCTCCCCCGGTGCGCCGAAGCACACCGGGGGAGGCGCGTCCTCCGGAAGTCGCGGACTACTCCTCGTCCGCGCCGCCTTCCAGCTCGCCCTCGGTCTCCAGGAACACCTGGCGCAGGGCGGCCAGCGTCTCGGCGTCGGGCTTGGCCCACATGCCGCGGCTCTCCGCCTCCAGCAGCCGCTCGGCGATGCCGTGCAGCGCCCAGGGGTTGGCCTCCTGGAGGAAGGCGCGGTTCTCGGGGTCGAGGACGTACGCCTGGGTGAGCTTGTCGTACATCCAGTCGGGGACGACGCCGGTCGTGGCGTCGTAGCCGAACAGGTAGTCGACGGTGGCGGCGAGTTCGAAGGCGCCCTTGTAGCCGTGGCGGCGCATCGCCTCGATCCAGCGGGGGTTGACGACGCGGGCGCGGAAGACGCGCGAGGTCTCCTCGACCAGGGTGCGGGTGCGGATGGTCTCCGGCCGCGTCGAGTCGCCGATGTACGCCTCCGGCGCCTTGCCGCGCAGCGCCTTCACGGTGGCCACCATGCCGCCGTGGTACTGGAAGTAGTCGTCCGAGTCGGCGATGTCGTGCTCGCGGGTGTCGGTGTTCTTCGCGGCGACGGCGATCCGCTTGTAGGCGCTCTCCATCTCCGCGCGGGCCGGCCGGCCCTCCAGGCCACGGCCGTAGGCGTAGCCGCCCCAGACGGTGTAGACCTCGGCGAGGTCGGCGTCGGTGCGCCAGTCACGGCTGTCGATGAGCTGGAGCAGGCCGGCGCCGTAGGTGCCGGGGCGGGAGCCGAAGATGCGCGTGGTGGCGCGGCGTTCGTCCCCGTGCTCGGCGAGGTCCGCCTGCGCGTGGGCGCGGACGAAGTTGAGCTCGGCGGGCTCGTCAAGGGACGCCACGAGCCGTACGGCGTCGTCCATCAGGCCGATGACGTGCGGGAAGGCGTCGCGGAAGAAGCCGCTGATGCGCAGGGTGACGTCGATGCGCGGCCGGCCCAGCTCCTCCAGGGAGACGGCTTCGAGCCCCGTGACCCGTCGCGACGCCTCGTCCCACACCGGCCGGACGCCCAGCAGCGCCAGCGCCTCGGCGACGTCGTCGCCTGCCGTGCGCATCGCGCTGGTGCCCCACAGGGAGAGGCCGACGGACGTGGGCCACTCGCCGTTGTCGGCTCGGTAGCGCTCCAGGAGGGAGTCGGCGAGGGCCTGGCCCGTTTCCCAGGCGAGCCGGCTGGGGACGGCCTTGGGGTCGACGGAGTAGAAGTTACGGCCGGTCGGGAGGACGTTGACCAGGCCGCGGAGCGGCGAGCCGGACGGGCCGGCCGGGACGAAGCCGCCGGCGAGGGCGTGCACCGCGTGGTCGAGCTCGTCGGTGGTGGCGGCGAGGCGGGGGACGACCTCGCGGGCGGCGAAGGCGAGGATGGCTTCGACGCCCTTCCGCTGCCCCTCGGGGAGTTCGGCGCAGACGCCGGCCACGGCCTCGGGGTTCCAGTCCGCCTCCTCCATGGCCTCGACGAGGGCACGGGCGCGGGCCTCGGCCTCGTCGGCGGTGGTGCGGGTGGCGGCGGACTCGTCCAGGCCGAGGGCCTCGCGCAGGCCGGGCAGGGCGGAGGTGCCGCCCCAGATCTGGCGGGCGCGGAGGATGGACAGGACGAGGTTGACGCGCTCGGGGCCGGTGGGGGCGCCGCCGAGGACGTGCAGGCCGTCGCGGATCTGGGCGTCCTTGACCTCGCACAGCCAGCCGTCGACGTGCAGCAGGAAGTCGTCGAAGCCGTCGTCGTCGGGCCGGTCCTCCATGCCGAGGTCGTGGTCGAGCTTGGCGGCCTGGATCAGCGTCCAGATCTGGGCGCGGATCGCCGGGAGCTTGGCCGGGTCCATCGCGGAGATCTGCGCGTACTCGTCGAGCAGCTGCTCCAGGCGCGTGATGTCGCCGTACGACTCGGCGCGGGCCATCGGCGGGACGAGGTGGTCGACGAGCGTGGCGTGGGCGCGGCGCTTGGCCTGGGTGCCCTCGCCCGGGTCGTTGACGAGGAAGGGGTAGACGAGCGGGAGGTCGCCGAGGGCGGCGTCGGGGCCGCAGGCGGCGGACAGGCCGGCGTTCTTGCCGGGCAGCCACTCCAGGTTGCCGTGCTTGCCGAGGTGGACCATGGCGTCGGCGCCGAAGCCTCCGTCCTCGCGGGACGCGGCGATCCACCGGTAGGCGGCGAGGTAGTGGTGCGACGGCGGCAGGTCCGGGTCGTGGTAGATGGCGATGGGGTTCTCGCCGAAGCCGCGCGGCGGCTGGATGAGGATCAGCAGGTTGCCGCGGCGGAGGGCGGCGAGGACGATGTCGCCCTCGGGGTTGCGGCTGCGGTCGAGGAACATCTCGCCGGGGGCGGGACCCCAGTGCTCCTCGACGGCCTCCCGCAGTTCCTCCGGCAGTTGCGCGTACCAGCGCTTGTAGTCGGCGGCCGGGATGCGGACGGGGTTGCGGGCGAGCTGCTCCTCGGTGAGCCACTCCTGGTCGTGGCCGCCGGCCTCGATGAGGGCGTAGATCAGCTCGTCGCCGTCGCCGGACTCCAGGCCGGGCACGGGCTCGTCGCCGAAGTCGTACCCCTCCTCACGCAGTCGGCGCAGCAGGGCGACGGCGCTGGCGGGGGTGTCGAGACCGACGGCGTTGCCGATGCGGGAGTGCTTGGTGGGGTACGCGGAGAGGACGAGCGCGATCCGCTTCTCGGCGGCGGGGACGTGCCGGAGCCGGGCGTGCTTGACGGCGATCCCGGCGACGCGGGCGGCGCGCTCGGGGTCGGCGACGTACGCCGGGAGGCCGTCCTCGTCGACCTCCTTGAAGGAGAACGGGACGGTGATGATGCGGCCGTCGAATTCGGGCACGGCGACCTGGGTGGCGGCGTCCAGCGGGGACAGCCCCTCGTCGTTCTCCTCCCAGGCGCTGCGCGGGCCGGTGAGGCAGAGCGCCTGGAGGACGGGCACGTCGAGGGCGGCGAGCGCCCCTGCGTCCCAGGACTCGTCGTCGCCGCCGGCGGACGCGGCGGCGGGCTTGGTGCCGCCGGCCGCGAGGACGGTGGTGACGACGGCGTCGGCCGCGCCCAGCGCCTCGACGAGCTCGGGCTCGGGGGCGCGCAGCGAGGCGACGAACAGCGGCAGCGGGCGGCCGCCGGCGTCCTCGATCGCACCGCAGAGGGCGTCCACGAAGGCGGTGTTGCCGCTCATGTGGTGGGCGCGGTAGTAGAGCACGGCGATCGTCGGGCCGTCCGCGTCCGGCTTGGCAGTGCGCTCCAGCTCGCCCCAGGTGGGGGCGGCGGCCGGGGGCTCGAAGCCGTGGCCGGTGAGCAGCACGGTGTCGGAGAGGAAGCGCGCGAGCTGTTCGAGGTTGGCGGGACCGCCGTGCGCGAGGTAGGCGTGGGCCTCGGCGGCGATGCCGATGGGCACGGTGGAGTGCTCCATCAGCTGGGCGTCCGGGGCCTGTTCGCCGGTGAGGACGACGACGGGCTTCTCCGTCGCGAGGAGCCGGTCGAGCCCCTCCTGCCAGGCGCGGACGCCGCCGAGGAGGCGGACGACGACGAGGTCCGCGCCCTCCAGCAGCTCCGGCAGGTCCTCCAGCGGCAGCCGGGCGGGGTTGGCGAGCCGGTACGGGACCGGGCTGCCCTGGGCAGCGGCCGCCCGGGCGCTGAGCAGGTCGGTGTCGGAGGTCGACAGGAGAAGGATCACGCGGCGCTCCCGAGTGCGTCGAGGGTCGCCCGGGGTGCGCGGGACCGGAACATGCGCATGCTGCGGCTGGCCTTCCTCGGGGTCCGCGCCCCGGGCGGTTGGAGGACGGCGGGAGTTCCTGACTCGCGCGGCGGCGTGGTGCGTGCTGCTGGTGCCGTCGTGCTCACAGTGGCGGGACCGTGCCGGAGTTCCACCGGCTTCCTCCCCTGGCGCCGTCGCTGGCGTCGGCGGATGGCTCCGCCGGTCGCCATACTAGCGACCTGCGGGTTCGGGGCCGAGGGGGGAGTTTTGCCCCGGTCCCGCCCCTTCGCCGTTTCCTGGGGGCAAGCCCCCAGCCCCCCGAAACCGCGCTCCGCGCGGTTGTCCTCAAACGCCGGACGGGCTGGAGTGGCCGCCCCATTCAGCCCGCCCGGCGTTTGAGGAC
>NZ_JBPQTX010000403.1:0-5508 GCF_051386555.1 Streptomyces sp. URMC 126 | reverse complement strand
GTTACGGGTGACGCGTGCGCCGAGAGTGGAGGGCGGGGGTGGCGGGGGCGCCGACGGTCGCGTGGATCCCGTGGGTTCGGTGGGCTCTGTAGGGCTCGTATACCCCCTAAGGCCCGTAGACCCCCTAGGGCCTGTAGACCCCCTAGGGCCCGTAGACCCTCTAGGACCCGTAGGCTCTGAGGGTTCCGTGGATCTCATGGGTCCCATGGGGCCCGAAGCCCCCGTGGATTCCATAGGGCCCGTGGGCTCGTCCGCCGGCGACGGCCCGGTCGGCCGGTCCTCCGCGTCCGTCCCCTCCTCCGCCGCGTCGGTTGGCGGCCGGTGCGGTTGCCAGGCGAAGATCATGCTGCCGCCGATGACGCCGAGCAAGGTGCCCAGCAGGAACCCGCCGAGGTTGGACAGCACCAGCGCGGCGGCGGCGCACATGACGGTGACGATCCCGGCGAACACCCGGTAAGAGGGGGCGAACCAGGCGCTCAGCCCCATCATGACCAACACCAGCCCCATCAGGATCGACAGAATGCCGGTGATCCCCTGCATCAGCATGACCTTGAGCGGCCCCAGCGGGATGACGCAGATCTCCAGTCCCGCGAGGGTGGTGAACAGGCCGCCCCAGAAGGGGCGGCCCTTGCGCCACTTCCGCCAGGCCAGCCAGGGGTGACGGCGTGCCTCGGTGCCGGACGTCACGTCAGAAGCACTCCGACTTGCCCTTGTGGAGCGTGAGACTCAGCCCGGAGAGCTTGAACTTCGCGGCGTTGGTCGCCCACGCGGTCTGTTTCAGATCGGTGATGGTGACCTTGTCCGCCTGCTGGGCGAAGGCGTCCTGCATGCCCTGGGCGGTCTCGGGCCCCTTGTCCACGGTGGAGGCGTCGCGGCCGATCTCAATGTTGGTGAAGTCGGCGTTGCCGGAGAGCTGCGTGGCGTCGACGAAGAGGTCCTCCGCCTTCACCGGGTTCTTGGGGTTGTCGCCCGCGTGGATGTTGAGGGAGATGTCGCCGAGGCCGGGGAGGCTGGTGACCACGGACTGGCAGAGGTTGTGGAGCGTGGCCTTCTTGATCGCGGTGACGGCCACGGGGAGCTTTTCCTCCCGCATGTTCTCGTCGACGCCGCCGTACTGGACGAATCCCTCGCCCACCAGCTCCTTGGCGGAGACCTTGAACTGCTGTCCCGACACCGCGAACGACGCCGCCAGCGCGCCTTGCGCGAGCGCCACGGCGAGCGCGCCCGTGACCGCGAACCCGGGAACGGCCAGTACGGCGAATTTCCGCCACCTGACCCGGCCTGTCACCTGTCTTCCCTGTGCGTCCTTCATAGTGCGTTCCCCTCGTGGCGGTGCGACAGCGCTGCCGGTGCGACGGCGTGCCCGTGCCGGCCGCGATGTCCGCGTGGTGGCAGAGGTGCGAGGTGCGAGGTGCGTTGGGGGCGTACGTGATGTACGTGAGGTGCGTGCTATGCGTGATGTGCTCTACGTGCCTGAGGTGCCTGAGGTGCTTGCGGTGCCGGAGGTGCTTGCGGTACGTGAGGTGCCTGACCTGTGGAGGCGTCCGCCGCGCCCAAGGCGCGACGCGGCGGACGCGCAGGGGACGAATGTGCCGTCCCGCAAGGT
The DNA here is from genome assembly GCF_051386555.1 of Streptomyces sp. URMC 126. Lineage (NCBI taxonomy): Bacteria > Bacillati > Actinomycetota > Actinomycetes > Kitasatosporales > Streptomycetaceae > Streptomyces > Streptomyces sp. URMC 126. Next base: position 3,902 of record NZ_JBPQTX010000403.1, on the reverse strand, counting down.
GTACCCGAGAGTAAGTCCGCGACCGGGCACTGACAAGGGTTGGTGCGGTCGCCTGTATCCGTCGGTAACAAGGGAGTTGGTGAACGAGGGTCGGCCGCGCGCCGTCGTACTGGTCGCCGCGGCGGCGGCTTGCACTCGGTTGGCGGCGCCCAGCTCCGCTCGGTGTCCGGCAGGTGAGGCCAACTGCCATGGGATCGCCCGAGTTGGGCTTTCGCGAGCGATCCATTCCCTCCTCTTGGGTGGGTACCCCCACTCGGGTGTGCGGTCAGTCCTCCTCGGGGAGGTGTCGCGGTGGACCTTCACGGGTGACGATCGAGCGGCTTCCTTCCGCCCTGTCCGGGTGTCGCGCACCCCGTCGGCCGGTGAGCCGAAGCTCCCGTGATCGGCTCCGGCGGGCGGCGTGTTCGGCGTCGGCAACGTCAAGCGGTGCCTCAGCGAACACCACGTGGAGAGCTGCCTCTGGGGGCCGGCCGACGCGGCCGGCCGGCTGACCGTCCTCGCCAAGCTCAAGCCCATCGGCAAAGCGATCTACCGTGTCGCCACCGGGATCAGTGCGTTCTTCGAGAAAGCCGAATGGGGCCGGAAGACGGCCGACCGGATGCGCCGGATCGTCGAACGGGCGAAGGCGGAGAAGCCGGTGCCCGAAAAGCCGGCTCCTTGTCCGAAGGTTCCCGCCGGTGTTCGCTCGCGTCACGCCGCCTTCGTGTACGGGGGCCCACGGACCCGTGTGGGCCCGTCACCTTCCCGCACACGGGCGATCGGACCAAGCTCGGCTCGGACGGCAAGTACTACATGAAAGAGGGGGATCGAGGCTCCAAGAGCGACAATCCGTCGGACTTGGCCGACACCATCACCGATATCGATGTGAGAGAAGGCGGGGTGCTGTGGGAGGAGAAGACGGCTGTTCACCCGGACATCGACCCGGTCCGGTGGGCGGCCAAGTTCGTGGGGAAGAAGTTGTCCGCGTACATCCGTGCCCGGCAGTACGTCAAGAACTACGGAACGGCCCCGAAAGGTATGTGGTTCGTCAAGGCCGGTACGTCCCCCGAGCTCCGGAAGCAGGTGCAACTGCGCATCAATGAGTTCCGGGCGCTGCACCCGGACGTGGACATACGACTGAGGTGGACTGATCGAGCTATCTTTTCGAATTCGGTGACGAGTCCGTCTGGATGCCGGGACTCCGGATCGGGGCGCTCTACTCCGGCATGGCCGAAGCCGTCGGCGCGGCGCTTGAATGCCCCACGGGGCTGGTGGCCATTCCGGGGGAGTGGTACAAGATCGACGCGCCCGCCTTCGGCGCGTTCGTCGAAGCGATGCTCTCCTACCGTTCCGAGTGCCAGGACGATCTCGTCGACCGGATGCTCGACGGGGCCCTGCCCGTTTCCGTCGTCCTGCTGGAGCGCTGCGGCGTGACGCCGGAAGGCCGGAGCGAACGGGAGCGGCGGTACCTCGACGAGGTCCGGGGCATGGGCCTTCGGCTCATCAGGTAGCCGCGCGTCACTCGCGCCGCCTCCCACCCGCGCCCGCGGAAAACCGCTGGGTGGGAGGCGGCGTTCGCTTTAGCCTCCCGAAGTGAACAGACGACGGCGGAAGAAACTCGCGAACCGGCTCGTGGCGGCCGTGATCTGCGAGGAGGACGCGCGGGTACGGGCGCTGTTGCGGGCCGGGGCGGATCCGGACGCGCCGGACGCCGACGGGGTGACGGCCCTGTACGTCGCCGCCGTCGACGGCGCAACGGACCTCGTCCGCCGGTTGCTGGAGGCCGGGGCCTCGCCGGATGCGGAGAGTGCGTGGCCCGGAGCCGAGGGGACGCCGTTGTGCGCGGCCGCGTGCTGGGGGCACATCGGCGCCGTACGCCTGCTCCTCGCGCACGGCGCCGACCCGAACCTGCGGGAGGATGACGGCGCCGGGTGGGCGCCGCTCGACTGGGCGGTGCACGGCGGGCACGAGGAGACGGCCGAGGTTCTGCGCGCCGCCGGGGCGCGGCCTCGGGGGCGGGGCGTCTGAGGAGTGGGTGGGCGCTGGAGGGGGATGGCGGGGAAGGACCTCGGCCGCCGGGCCTGTCGGCGCGGCTCCGGCAGCGCGTCGGCTAGCAGCGCTTCGTCCGGCTCCGCGGGTGGCCGTGTCCGTCGCCGCCCGTTGCCGTCCGCGGCGCCGGCGGACGCGCGTCTGCGCGCGGGCCGCGCCCGTGCCGTCCCCGAGGGCCGGGCGGACGGCGTCCCGGTGACGCTCTTCGCCGGCGACCACCGGCTGTTCGCCGCGGACGGGCGGGCCGGACCTGCCGAGCTCGCAGCGGCCACCGGGTGGTCGCGGGGCCACCGCCGCCCGTCGTCCGCCGTGTCACCGAGCTCCAGGTGCGCGTTGCCCCCTTCCTCGATGTCGACATGGACGACGCGTCACCGGGCGTCACGTTCAGCGCTGCTGTGCAGGTCCGTCCGGCCCGCTCGTCTCGGCCGGGCGGCCGGCCGGGGTTCTCGCCGGTCACGAGGAGGTGGCATCCATCGGTGCCGCGACCGGCTCTTCCGCCAATCCCCTGGCGGACGTCCTGTGCCCGGACCTGGCCGCCCCGCCCGGCTATCCCACGCGGCGGCTCACGCTGGACGCGATCGCCGGCCTGGCGCCGCGCGGGTCTGGTGAGGGCTCGCGCACGCGGAACGGCGGTGGCCGCCTTCCCCCCTGAACCGGGGAAGGCGGCCACCGCCGTTCGCGAGTCGTCTCCGGGCGGGCCGGTCAGTACGACTTGTGGGCCTGCCAGTAGGACCAGGCGCCGCAGGGGCTGCCGTAGCGGTCCTTCATGTAGTCCAGGCCCCACTTGATCTGGGTGGCGGGGTTGGTCTGCCAGTCGGCGCCGGCCGTGGCCATCTTCGACGCGGGGAGGGCCTGGACCAGGCCGTAGGCGCCGCTGGACGGGTTGGTGGCGGTGTGGTTCCAGCCGCTCTCATGCTCGACGATCTTGCTGAAGCACTGGAACTGGCCCTCATCCTTGATCATCTGCCGGGCGGTCTCCTGCGCGGCGGCCTTCGGCGCGGCGGTCGCGGCCTGGGCCGGACCGGAGGCGAAGACGGCACCCGCGGCGGCCAGGGCCACGGCGGCACCGGCACCGGCGGTCAGCTTGCGGGAGGCGAAGCGGCTGATGGTCGAGAACGTCACGGAGGAGAACCTTCCGTCGGGGGCAGGACAGCGCCGCCGGACCGTGCGGTCCCTGGCGGCTCAACCAACCTGCGGGACGGTTCCGGGGCGGCGCAACGACCGCTGATTACTAAGGCGGGGCGGAGACGGGCGTGCGCACACGCCGCCGGGCGCGCGGAAACACCGGACACGGCCACGAAAGAGGGTCGTTTGTGGGCCGGGTCACGTGGGGCCCCTCACGGGCAGGTAATACCCTCTAGGTGTGCACATCTCTTACGCCATACGGCGTGCCCAGGCATCCGACGCGTCCGCGCTCACCCGGATGGTGCGCTCCTCCCGCGCGTACGGCGGCCGGTACGCGTCGATGGTCGAGCGCTACAGGGTGGGGCCGGACTACCTCGCCGCCCACCCGGTCTTCGTCGCCGCCGCCGAGGCCACCTCCGCCGGTCCCGGCAGGCTGCTGGGCTTCTACGCGCTCCTGCTCGACCCGGCCGAGCTGGACCTGATGTTCGTCGCCGACGCGGCGCAGGGACGCGGCGTGGGCCGGACCCTCGTGGCCCATATGAAGGAGCAGGCCCGGGCCGCCGGCCTGACCCGGGTGCGGGTGGTCTCGCACCCGCCGGCCGAGGGCTTCTACCGGTCGGTGGGGGCCGTGCGGACGGGGACCCTGCCCGCGACGCCACCGGCGGTGGGGTGGGAGCGGCCGGAGCTGGTGTTCTCGTTGGATGCGCCCGCGGGGGAGGCGGCGCCTGTGGTGGGGGTGAGAGTGGGAG
>NZ_JBPQTX010000402.1:0-5548 GCF_051386555.1 Streptomyces sp. URMC 126 | reverse complement strand
GGCCCCCGACCTCGGCCCTCGGCCCCGGACCCGGCCCGACACCGGCGACGTCGGCGTCGGCGCCATGCCGACCGGCGCACGGTGGGAATTACCTCGCGGGGGAGGGCGAGGACGACCGGGGGCACGCCCCACTCGCCCCGACTTGCCCGCCTCACCACCCCCGTCACACTGGAACCATGCCCGAACTGCCGGAGGTCGAGGCGCTCGCCGCCTTCCTGGGGGAGCGGCTGGGCGGTCGTACGGTCGAGAAGGTGCTGCCGGTCGCGGTGAGCGTGCTCAAGACGTACGATCCGCCGCTCAGCGCCCTGGAAGGGCGGCCGGTGGCCGGCGTCGGGCGGTACGGGAAGTTCCTGGACATCGCCACCGAGGGCGGCCCCCACCTCGTTCTGCACCTCGCCCGGGCCGGCTGGATCCGCTGGCACGACGCCCTCCCCGCCGCCCCGCCGCGCCCCGGCAAGGGACCGCTCGCCCTGCGCGTCCGGCTCGCCGGCGGCGCCGGCTTCGACGTGACCGAGGCGGGCACCCAGAAGCGCCTCGCCGCCTACTGCGCGCACGACCCGTCCGACGTGCCGGGCGTCGCCCGCCTCGGCCCCGACCCGCTGGCCGACGCGTTCACGCCCGACGTCTTCACCGGACTGCTGCGCGGCGAGCGCCGCCAGGTCAAGGGCTTCCTCAGGGACCAGAGCGTGATCGCGGGCATCGGCAACGCGTATTCCGACGAGATCCTCCACGCGGCCCGGATGTCCCCGTTCAAACCGACGTCGAGCCTGACGGACGAGGAGGCCCGCGCCCTCTACGAGGCGCTGCGCACGACGCTCCGGGACGCCGTCGAACGCTCGCGCGGGCAGGCGGCCGCCGGGCTGAAGGCCGAGAAGAAGAGCGGCCTCCGGGTGCACGGCCGGACCGGCGAACCCTGCCCCGTCTGTGGTGACACCGTCCGCGAGGTGTCGTTCAGCGACTCGTCGCTCCAGTACTGCCCGACCTGCCAGACGGGCGGGAAGCCGCTCGCCGACCGGCGGCTGTCCCGGCTGCTGAAGTAGCCCGCGGGCCGGATCAGTCCCGCGGCACCCCGCGCGCGTCCGCGCGGGCCAGCTCGGAATGCCGATAGGAGTATGCGAAGTACACGGCGAGCCCGATCACGAACCAGATCGCGAACCGCACCCAGGTCTGCCAGGCCAGGTAGGTGATCAGCCAGATCGAGGCGGCCACCCCGATGCCCGGCACCACCGGTACGCCCGGGCACCGGAAGCCGCGGGGCAGCTCCGGCCGCTTGTACCGGAGGACGATCACGGCGGTGCAGACCACCGCGAAGGCCAGCAGGATGCCGATGTTGGTGAGTTCCGCGGCCTCCCCGATCGGCACGAACCCGGCGATGAGCGCCGAGGCGACGCCCACGATCCAGGTGACCCTGGTGGGCACGTGCCGGGTGGGATGGGTGTGGGCGAACCACTTCGGCAGCAGCCCGTCACGGCTCATCGCGAACCACACCCGGGTGACGCCCAGCATGAAGGTGAACATCACCGTGAGGATGCCGATGATCGCCCCGACCGCGACGACGTCCGCGATGCCCCCCAGCCCGACCGACTTGAAGGCGGTCGAGAACCCGCTCTCCTTGTCGATGTCCCTATAGTTCTGCATCCCCGTCAGCACCAGGCACGCCAGCACGTAGAGCACCATCGAGATGCCCAGCGAGTACATGATCGCCCGGGGCATGTGCCGCTGCGCGTCCTTCGACTCCTCGGCGGCCGTGGACATCGCGTCGTACCCGAAGACGGCGAAGAAGACGGTGGCGGCCCCGGTGAACGCCCCGCTCACGCCGAACGGGAAGAAGGGACGGTAGTTGCCGCTCTTCACATGGAAGAAGCCGACGACCACCACCAGCAGCACCACGATAATCTTCAGCCCGACGATGACCGTCTCGAAGCGGGCCGCGTTCTTGATGCCCAGGGTGAGGAGATAGGCGATCAGGAGGCAGAGCACGGCCGCGAACAGGTCCACCCGGTGGCCGTCCCCGGTGCCGGGCGCGCCCAGCATCCAGTGGGGGAGGTCCGCGCCCGACTCCGTCACCAGGAAGTTGACGTAGCCGGAGATGCCGATGGCGACGACGGAGACGATGGCCGTGTACTCCAGCAGCAGGTCCCAGCCGATGAACCAGCCGCCGATCTCGCCGAGCACCGCGTAGCCGTAGGTGTAGGCGGAGCCCGCGCGCGGGATGAGGCCCGCGAACTCCGCGTACGAGAACGCCGCCGCGGCGCTGGCCACCCCCGCGATGAGGAACGAGACGAGCACCGCCGGGCCGGCCGTGCCGTTGGCGATGGTCCCGGCGAGGCTGAAGATGCCGGCGCCGATGATGCCGCCGACGCCGATGGCCGTGAGCTGCCACAGGCCGAGGGTGCGGGTCAGGTGCTCGCCGTGCGCCTCCGCCGTCTCCGCCTCTTCGATGGTCTCGATGGGTTTGCGGCGCAGGATGCCGTGACCGGCCCGGAGCCCTGCCATGTCCAGTCCTCTCGTCGGCGGACGCTGACGGCGGCTCATGATGGTGCACCGGGAGCGGCGACGGAAGGCGCCGCTCCGGGGTCGTCCGGCCTTCGGCCGATCCGTCCACCGCTCCTCGGCGATCCCTCCGCCGCTCTTCGGCCGATCCGCCCCACGCCCCTCAGCCGATCCGCCGCCCGCCGACGGCGGGCACCGCGGCCGACCGCCCGGTGCCCCAGCGGCCGGGCTTCGCCCCGACGGTCAGCTCCAGGCGCTCCCCGTGCCGCAGCGCCGCGGTCGTCAGGTACGTGCGGTCGAATTCCGTGCCGTCCAGCCGGGCCGACTGGATGTAACGGGCGGTGTCCGAGGTGCCGGGCGCGGCCACGGTGAACCGGCCGTGCGGGTACCACCGGCGGTCCAGCCGCAGCTCCACCCGTTCGAACACCGGGGTGCTCAGCCCCCACACGTCCGACCCCGGCCGCACCGGATAGACGCCGATCGCCGAGAGGACCATCCAGGACGACATCGTGCCCAGGTCGTCGTTGCCGGTCATCCCGTCGGGCGCGTCCGTGAACAGGGTCAGCGCGGCGTGGACGACGTCCGTGGTCTTCCAGGGCCGGCCGGTGGCGAGGTAGGTGTACGGGGCGATGAGGTCCGGTTCGTTCTGCGGGTTGTACTTGTCGGCGTTGTAGTAGTCGTACGGGCCGTGCACCCACACCTCGCGGGCGGTGCGCGCCGGGTCGGCGAGCACCTTGTCGTAGGCGAAGAAGGCGTCGAGCCGCTTCTCCGCCGCCTCCCGGCCGCCGATCAGCTCGATCATCCCCGGCAGGTCCTGGGGGACCAGCCACTGGTACTGCCAGGCGGTGCCCTCGTGAAAGCCGGGGCTCTTCGCCGGGTCGGCGGAGCCGGTGAAGGCGCCCTTCGCGTCGCGGGGCCGGAAGAAGCCCGTCGCCGGGTCGAACAGCTTGCGGTAGTTGCGGGAGCGTTCGGCGTACCGCCGGGCGTCGTCGTGGTGCCCGAGCGCCTCCGCCATCTCGGCCAGCACCCCGTCGGCCAGCGCGTACTCCAGCGTGGCGGAGGCGCCCTCCTGGAAGTCGGAGTCCCCGGGCTTGTGCCGGGACAGCTCCGGCGCCAGCGGAACGTAACCGTCCGCCAGATAGCGCTCGTTGGCGTCCCGCCCCGCGTACGGCGAGTCGGCCGGCGGCACCCCGTCCGCGTTCCGCTTCAGCGCCTTGTACGCCTCCTCCTCGTGCCCCGCGAGCAGCCCCTGGCGGTAGGCGTTGGTGAGGTACGGGGTGACGGGGTCACCGGTCATGATGTTGGTCTCGACCGGGCCGTACCCCCACTTGGGCAGCCACCCGCCCTCGGCGTCGATCCGCAGCACGGACAGCGCCATGTCCCGCGCCTCGGCGGGCGCCAGCAGGGACAGCAGCTGCGCCTGGGTGCGGTAGGTGTCCCACAGCGACCAGTTCTGGTAGTACGTGAACCCCTTCGCCTGGTGCACCTTGCCGTCCCAGCCCGTGTAGCGGCCGTCGGTGTCGCTGCCGGTGTTGGGGGAGAGGAACGACCGGTAGAGCGCGGAGTAGAAGGTCCGGCGCAGCGTCCGGCTCCCGCCCTGCGCGGCGACGTCGCCCAGCCGCTTCTCCCACGCGGCGCGCGCCGCCTCGGCCGTCCGGTCGAAACCGGCCTCCTCGGCGGCCAGATTGCGCCCGGCCCCGTCCGCGTCCACGTAGCTGACGGCGGTGGTCGCCTCGACCCGCTGCTCGGTCCGGGCGTCGAAGCGCACCCAGGCGCCGTTCCGCCCGGTGCCGGAGGAGGCCCGGGAGCCGTTGCTCACGCGTTCGCCCTCCCAGGTGCCGAAGGCGGTGAACGGCCGGTCGAAGCGGGTGAGGGTGTGCACGGTGTACGGCCGGGTGTCCTGGCAGAACCCCCGCCCGGTGACCGTGGCCCGCACGGTGCGGTCGTCGACGATCTCCACCTTGCTGGAGACGCCCTTGTGCAGCGACTGCCCGGCGTTGAGCAGCACATTGGCGTGGTCGGTGGCGGGGAAGGTGAAGCGCTGGCGGCCGGTGTGGGTGGTGGCCGTGAGCTCGGTGGTGATGCCGGAGGCGAGCTTCACCCGGTAGTACCCGGGCCGGGCCGACTCGTCGGCGTGGGTGAAGGCGGCGGCGTACTTGGCGTTGTCGGTCTCCGTCACCTCGCCGGTGGTCGGCAGGACGGGCAGATCGCCGCCGATCCGGCAGCCGACCCCGGAGAGGTGGACGGTCGAGAAACCCCGGATGTGGGTGTGCTTGTAGTCGTACCCCATGGCGTGGCCCGTGTCGGGCGAGAGCTGCACCATGCCGAAGGGGACGGCGGCCCCGGGGAAGGTGTTGCCTTCGTTCTTGGTGCCGATGAAGGGGTTGACGAGGTCGGTGAGGCGCTCGGGGGCGGCGTCGTTCCGATGGGCGGCCGGCGAGGCGGCGGGCGCCGGCGGCGCGAGCACGGCGGGCCCGCCGAGGGCGGCCACCACCAGGGCCAGGAGCGCGGCTCGGGTACGCGGCAGCGGGTGTCCGGTCCGTCGTCTCCGTCGCATCCGTCTCCGTCTCATCGTCCACGTCCCTCGGGGTACCGGCGGCAGGGTCAATGGAGTCGGCGGAACGGCCGATCGGAGCGCCGATCGGAGCGGGTTCCGGGCCGACATCGTTGTCAGGGGGAGGCTCGCCCGGGCGGCACGGGGTGTCAAGGATGCGGTGGGTGGTGGGCGTGGTGATCCGGCCGCTTGGGCTGTCGCGTCGCGTCACGCGAAAGGGCGGACTAGCACTGGGGAATGACCCTGCCTCAGGCGAGGCCCCCGGTGTACAGTACGGGCGTTCGGATCGAACAGTTGACGGGCCGACGGCCTTTTCGCAAGGCGACGGCACAAGCGGTCCGCACGGGGAGGAACCGGCGGGAAACCGACACCACCCCGCGACCGCGCGGAACCGTCGACACGTCGCGGTACCACTTCCCGCGCCGGCCTCGGGGGCGGCAGGCCGGGCTTCCAGGGGAACGGCGGGGCTGGCAGTGGGGGGACGAGGACCGCGCCCAGAGG
>NZ_JBPQTX010000401.1:0-5564 GCF_051386555.1 Streptomyces sp. URMC 126 | reverse complement strand
GTCCGGGGGAGTGCGACGTGGGGGTGTACGGGGTGGAGGCGTGCGCGGAGGCGGCGGACGGGCGGACGTCGGGTGTGGTCGGGAGGTAGGTCGGCGGGTGGCCCGACGGGGTGGCAGGGTCACGGTACGGAGACCCGCCCGGCGCCTGGGGCCCGGCGGGTGTGCGGTGAAGGGACCGCGGGTCCGGCCCGGCGGGGGTGGGGGAGCCGGTGGGCGCGGGGTTCCGGCCGGAGGGCACGCGAGGGTCCGACGCCGGGTCCGGCCGGGTGCGCGTCCCGGATACGGATCCGGACCCGGATCCGGCCGGTGCTCCCGCTCCGCCGGTCCAGGGCTCCGTCGCCGTGCCCGTGCCCGTGCTCGTGCCGGTGCCCGGTCCCGGCCGGGGCGGACCCGAGCCCGTCCGCGCGCCCCCGCCCGTACCCGGATCCGCGACGGCCGCCGCACCGGTCCGCCGCTCCGTGCTCCCGCCCGGGCCGGCCGGGTCGCGGCGGTGTGCTTCCGAGGGCTCCGGGGCGGCGCTCCCGCCCGGGTCGTGGCCGTGGCTCGTCCCCGGGTCCCGGCCGCCGTGGCCCCCGCCCGGGCCTCCCCGGGCCGGGAAGGCGGCCCCGGCGCCCGTGCCGGTCCGTTCGCCGGCCGCCGGCGCGGCCGCCGCGTCCAGCAGGCGCTGGGCCTCCGCCGAACCCATGCGGGTGCGCGGGTCCTTGCGGAGCAGCCCGAGCAGGAGCGGGGCGAGCGGTCCGGCGCGGCGCGGCGCGGGCGGGTCCTCGTGCACGACGGCCTGGAGCGTGCCCAGCGCCGAGGCGCGGCGGAACGGTGACATCCCCTCGACGGCCGCGTACAGCGTGGCGCCCAGCGACCACAGGTCCGAGGGGGTACCGGGATGCTTGCCGAGCGCCCGCTCGGGAGCCAGGTAGTCGGGCGAGCCGATGACGTCGCCGGTGCGGGTCAAGGTGCCCGTGCCCTCGACGAGCGCGATGCCGAAGTCGGTGAGCACCACCCGGCCGTCGTCCTGGAGCAGGACGTTGGCGGGCTTGACGTCGCGGTGCAGCACCCCGGCGGCGTGCGCGCTGCGGAGCGCCCGGAGCACCGCGGACCCCACGCGCGCCGCCTCCCCGGGCGACAGCAGGCCGTCGGCCTCCAGGACGTCGGCGAGCGACCGGCCGCGGACCAGTTCCATGACGATCCACGGGCGGCCGTGCTCCTCCACCACGTCGTGCACGGTGATCACGTACGGGTGGCTGATCCGGGCCGCGGCCCGGGCCTCCTGCACCAGCCGGGCGTGCAGCACCCGGACGTCGGCCTCGCGCAGGTGCTCCGGCGCCCGGACCTCCTTGACGGCCACCTCGCGGCCCAGCACCTCGTCGTAGGCGCGCCACACCACGCCCATGCCGCCGCTGCCGAGCCGGCCCAGCAGCCGGTACCGCCCGGCCAGCAGGGGAAACCGCTCGTCGCCGCCGTTGGCGTCCATGCCGTCCCGCCCCCTCCCCCGTGGGGCCCGGGCCGCTCCGGGCACCCGCGCAATCGGGCCACACCGGCTGGGACGCGACGGCGCCGCTTCCCGTTCCCGTGGAACGGGACCGGTTCGGCGGCGGTGCGTCCCAGCCGGTGCGGCCCGGAGAGGATGCGGTGCCGGGGAGGGCCCGGCGGGGGTCAGCGCGGGTCGGCGAGCTGCTTGTCGAGCCAGCGCAGCACCTCGGGGTACTCCTCGCGCCAGGTCTGGAAATTGTGGCCGCCCTCGTCGCGGATCAGCTTCTCGACCTTCGTGGGCCACTTCGCCTTCTCGACGAAGTGCATGGCCTGCTTGTAGTACTTCTCCTCGCCCTTCTTGCTGACGCCGACCAGCAGCGACACCGGCGGCGCGGGCATGTGGGCGGCGCGCCAGACGAGGTCGGCCTCGTTCTTGAGCTGCTTGCTGCCCGCGTAGAGGTCGCCGGTCTCGCGGTCCTGCCGGGCGAAGAAGTCGGCGGAGAGGCCGGCGCCGGCGCCGTAGCGGGCCGGGTTGGTCATGGCCATCTTCAACGCGCAGTAGCCGCCGGTGGAGTTGCCGACGGCGCCCCAGGCGCCGCGCGAGTTGTCGGCGCGGTACTTGTCGTTGACGGCCACCGGCAGGTCCTGGTTGAAGAAGGTCAGCGCCTGCGGGCCGCCGGGGACGTCCGTGCAGTTGGTGTCGCGGTCGGCGACGACCGACGGCCGGACCATCAGGACGATCGTCGGGCGCGTCTTGCGCTCCTTGACGAGCTTGGACGCGGCCTGGGGCACCTTGATCTGGGTGATCAGGTTTCTGGAGACGCCGGGCTGGCCGGTGACCGCGACGATCACGGGGAAGCGGTCCTTCTCGTGGCCCTTCTGGAAGTACTGCGGGGGCAGGTACGCGTACCCGTCCATGCTCAGGCCGGTGACCGGCCCGCGGATCGATATCCGGTCCACCTGCCCGCCCTTCTCGCGCGGGCCCAGCCCCACCGACTCCTGGCCCTTCACGACGAGCGCGGGCGGCCGCTTGTCGCCCGCCTTGCCGGGCTGGAGCTCCTGGTGGCTGGAGTTCTGCCCGAACAGTTCCTTCCAGGTGGAGTAGAAGCCGAACTCGTTGTTGGCGGCGACGAGCAGCACGGCGAGGACGCTCACCTGGGATATGACGAGCATGCCCAGGCGCGAGGCCCAGGACAGCACCCCCTTGCGGGCGGCGCGCGGCCACAGCCACAGAACCAGGGCGCACACCGCGACCGCGATGAACACCAAGAGCAACAGTAGATTCTGGGACGTGAGACCCACGGTGGTAACTCCTCCTGGAGGGTGCTTTCACCTGAGAGAGAGGGAGGACGACCGGGGGAGGTTCCGTATATGCACCGCAATCTCATGCTATGGCGCCGATCGGCGGCGCGCATGTCCGCCCCGGAAGTCCGCCGGAATCCCGCCCGGGCGGTACGGCGACATTACCAAGCGGTAAACGCAGGTCAGTCGGGGGTTCCCGGGTGGGCGGCGGGGCGGGGAAGAGCGAAGGCGCGCGTTCCGGGGCGGCCTGACGGTTCGTACGGAATACGTCACGCGCCGCATAGGGCGAGCCGGGGGCGCGGCTGCCGGAATCGTGTATTCCGTGCGTGGTCCGTGAGGAGTCGCGGTGAATTCCCCGCCCGCCGGAATTCCGGACGCGCGGAATGCCCGGCGGGAATCGGGTGTGGCGGGGGACATGCGGGACGGGTCGCGCCACGCGGTGCGCACCTCATTGCCGGGGCCTGCTCCGGGGCCCCTCTCCGCCCGCATCAATGTGTCAACTGTGATGTGCGTGACGGAAGTTGGGGATCGCTGGGTTCCCGTCGCGGCGGTGCGTAGGCTCGGACCCCGGTACCGGCTCATCCGAAGGTTCACCACCGTTCGCGGCACGCCCCACCGGGACTCGCCGCGAACCGACGGCTCACCAGGCCGAGGAAGGCTGAGGAACGTCGTATGACCACCCCTGCGTCCACGTCCCCGCACGCCCCGGAACACCCCGAGGCGTCCGCCGCTCCGCCGCCCCCGTTCGTCCACTTCCCCGCCGACCTGCTGACCGCCGCCCTCGCGGCGCTCCCGGCGGGGGAGGCGGCCGCGTTCACCGCGTCGTGGGACGACCTGCCGGCCGACCCGCACGCGGGCACCGGCACGCCGTACCGCTTCCGCCGGTACAGCAGATTCCGCATCCGTCCTGACCGGCTGGAGCTGCTGCCCCACGTCCCCTTCTTCCAGGACCGCGCGGTGAACGCGGTGAACGGCGGGGTGGACCGCCTGTTCGCGCCGCTCGCCGACGCCGTGGCCGGGGGCCCGGCGCTGGCGACGGTCGTCCGGACCCTGCGGGAGCGGCTGCCCGGGCCGCGCGACGGGATGGACGCCTGCGGAGTCCACCAGATACGCGTCGTCGCCACCCCGGACACCGAGGGCCACCCCGCCCCGGAGGGCATCCACCAGGACGGGCACTGCTACGTCGCCCAAGTGCTGATCCGGCGCGAGAACGTGGAGGGAGCGGACTCGTGCCTCTACGACCCGGACCGGACGCCCGTCCACGAGGCGCTGCTGACCACGCCGTTCGAGACCATCGTCCTCGACGACCGCAGGGTCTTCCACGGCGTCACACCCATCCGTCCGGCCGCGGGGGCCGGGCGGGGGGTGCGGGACATGCTGCTCGTCGACTTCTTCCCGCCCGGGGACTGAGCCGGGCTCGGGGGCTCCCCCGGGTGCCGCTCCGGGGCCCCGGAGCGGCACCCGCGAGGCGCGCCCGTTCGCAAAGGGCTCAGGACCAGCGCACCGGCAGCGAGCGGACGCCGTAGGCCTGGGTGTCGTAGTGGAAGTCGAGCTCGGAGAAGGGGACGGCGAGGCGCAGGCCGGGCAGGCGGCGCAGCAGTGTCTCCAGCGCCACTTGCAGCTCCTGCTCGGCCAGGAACCCGCCCAGGCAGCGGTGCGGACCGTGGCCGAACGCGACGTGCCGGCGGGCGTCGCGGGTGATGTCGAACCGGGCGGGGTCGGGGAAGGCGCGCTCGTCGCGGTTGGCCGCCCCGAGGACGCAGACGACGCCTTCGCCGGCGCGGATCCGCTGCCCGCCGACGGTGACGTCCTCGGTGGCGACCCGGGTCAGGCCCTGGTGGAGGATGGTCAGGTAGCGCATCAGCTCGTCGACGGCCCCGGCCGTGAGGCCGGGATCGCGCCGGAGGCGGGCGAGCTCGTCGGGGTGTCGCAGGAGGACGAGCACGGACAGGGCGATCGTGTGCGCGGTCGACTCGTGGCCGTTGATCACCAGCAGCCGGCCGATGGCGGCGATGTCCCGGTCGGGCATCCCGTCGGCGGCCAGGCGGCCGATGATGCCGTCCTCGGGCCGGTCGCGCTTGTCGTGGGCCAGCGCGATCAGGTAGCGGTCCAGTGTGTGGATGGCGGTGCGGACGCGGTCCGGCGGGGCGCTGTTGTCCATCAGGGTGCGGCTCTGCCGCTGGAAGAACTCGCGGTCCGCGTAGGGGACGCCGAGGAGCAGGCAGACCACTCGCGACGGCAGCGGGAGGGCGTACTCGGCCACCAGGTCGGCGGACCGCCGGCCCGCGGTCATGGCGTCGATCAGCTCGTCGGCGATCTCCTGGAGCCGTGGCCGGAGCGCCAGGACGTTCCGGCGGTCGAAGTCGCGCAGGATCGTGCGGCGCAGCCGGGCGTGCTCGGCGCCGTCGAGATTGATGAAGGTGCGGTTGTCGTGTTCGGCCATCGCCTGGCGGGCCGGGTTGAGGAAGGGAAAACCCGGGAGGCGGGTGTCGGCGCCGAACCGCGGGTCGCTCAACACCTCGCGCACGTGTTCGTGCCGGGTGACCAGCCGGCACCAGTCCCCGTTCCACAGCCGCGCGCGGGAGACCGGAGCCCGGGAGCGGGCGTGCTCGTAGGCGGGCGGCGGGCTGAACGGGCAGGTCCTGTCGCCGGCCGGCAGGGTGAGGGGGTCGGTGGCGCGGGACTCTGTCATCGCGGACTCCTTCGACCGGTGGGGGCTGGTCGCCGGACGGCCATTGGATCGCCGTCCCCGGCCGGCCGCAACCGCGGGGCGGCGGGCGCGCGGGGGCCGTGCC
>NZ_JBPQTX010000400.1:0-5595 GCF_051386555.1 Streptomyces sp. URMC 126 | reverse complement strand
GGCCCGCACATCCGAAGATGTGCGGGCCCGCTCAGACCGGCAAGTAAGAGGACTTACTTGTTGATCTTGGTGACCTGGCCGGCGCCGACGGTGCGGCCGCCCTCACGGATGGTGAAGCGCAGGCCCTCCTCCATCGCGACGGGCTGGATCAGGGAGACGGACATCTCGGCGTTGTCGCCGGGCATGACCATCTCCGTGCCCTCCTTGAGGGTCACGACACCGGTCACGTCAGTCGTACGGAAGTAGAACTGCGGACGGTAGTTGTTGAAGAACGGGGTGTGGCGGCCACCCTCGTCCTTCGACAGGATGTAGGCCGTGGCCTCGAACTCGGTGTGCGGGGTGACCGAACCCGGCTTGATGATGCACTGGCCGCGCTCGACGTCCTCGCGCTTGATGCCACGGAGGAGCAGACCGACGTTCTCACCGGCCTGGCCCTCGTCGAGCAGCTTGCGGAACATCTCGATGCCGGTGACCGTGGTGGTGGTCTTCTCGGTCTTGATGCCGATGATGTCGACGGTCTCGTTGACCTTCAGGACACCACGCTCGATACGACCGGTGACGACGGTGCCACGACCGGTGATCGTGAAGACGTCCTCGATCGGCATCAGGAACGGCTTGTCGACGTCACGCTCGGGCTGCGGGATGTTCTCGTCGACGGCGTTCATGAGGTTCATGACCGACTGGCCCCACTCGGCGTCGCCCTCGAGCGCCTTCAGCGCCGAGACCTTGACGACCGGAGCGTCGTCGCCCGGGAACTCGTACTCGTTGAGGAGCTCACGGACCTCGAGCTCGACGAGCTCCAGGATCTCCTCGTCGTCCACCATGTCGGCCTTGTTCAGGGCGACGACGATGTACGGAACGCCGGACTGGCGGGCCAGGAGCACGTGCTCCTTGGTCTGCGGCATCGGACCGTCGGTCGCGGCGACCACGAGGATCGCGCCGTCCATCTGGGCGGCACCGGTGATCATGTTCTTGATGTAGTCCGCGTGACCCGGGCAGTCGACGTGGGCGTAGTGACGCGACTCGGTCTGGTACTCGACGTGCGCGATGGAGATGGTGATACCGCGCTGCCGCTCCTCAGGCGCCTTGTCGATCTGGTCGAACGGCGTGAAGGGGTTCAGCTCCGGGTGCGCGTCGTGCAGCACCTTGGTGATCGCCGCGGTAAGAGTGGTCTTACCGTGGTCGACGTGACCGATGGTGCCGATGTTGACGTGCGGCTTAGTCCGCTCGAACTTCGCCTTCGCCACTGGGGTCCTCCTGGGAGTGGTTCTGTACGCCTTACGTTACGGCGCCAGGGATCTTTGCTGGGGTGCCGTCCGGCGGGGCACCCGCCGCGCGCCGAGAGGTATTCCGGAAGGACCGGGTTCCTCACGATTCGCGGCGGTATGCCCCGACGGTCGGTGTCAAGCCTAAGGCGTCAGCCCCGTCTGTGGAGACGGGAGCCGGTTACTCGCCCTTGGCCTTCGCGATGATCTCCTCGGCGACGTTCCGGGGAACCTCGGCGTAGGAGTCGAACTGCATCGAGTAGCTTGCGCGACCCGACGTCTTGCTGCGGAGGTCTCCGACGTAGCCGAACATCTCCGACAGCGGAACCAGGCCCTTGACGAGCTTGGCGCCGTGACGGTCCTCCATGGCCTGGATCTGGCCACGGCGGGAGTTGATGTCACCGATCACGTCACCCATGTAGTCCTCGGGGGTGGTGACCTCGACGGACATCATCGGCTCGAGAAGAGCCGGCGACGCCTTGCGAGCACCCTCCTTGAACGCCATGGAACCGGCGATCTTGAAGGCGAGCTCGGAGGAGTCGACGTCGTGGTAGGCACCGTCGAGCAGCGTCACCTTGACGCCGGTCAGCGGGTAGCCGGCCAGCACGCCGAACTCCATGGCCTCCTGGCAGCCCGCGTCCACCGACGGGATGTACTCCCGCGGGATGCGGCCACCGGTGACCTTGTTCTCGAACTCGTAGCCGTCACCCTCGAGAGGCTCGATCGCGATCTGGACCTTCGCGAACTGACCGGAACCACCGGTCTGCTTCTTGTGGGTGTAGTCGATGCGCTCGACGGCCTTGCGGATCGTCTCGCGGTACGCGACCTGCGGCTTGCCGACGTTGGCCTCGACCTTGAACTCACGCTTCATACGGTCGACCAGCACGTCGAGGTGCAGCTCGCCCATACCCGCGATGATGGTCTGGCCCGTCTCCTCGTCCGTGTGGACCTGGAAGGACGGGTCCTCCTCGGCCAGGCGCTGGATGGCGACACCCAGCTTCTCCTGGTCGCCCTTGGACTTCGGCTCGATGGCGACCTGGATCACCGGGGCCGGGAAGTCCATGGACTCGAGGATGACCGGCTTCGCGGCGTCGCAGAGGGTCTCACCGGTGGTGGTCTGCTTCAGACCCATGACGGCGACGATGTCACCGGCACCCACCGAGTCGATCTCCTCACGCTTGTTCGCGTGCATCCGGTAGATCTTGCCGATGCGCTCCTTCTTGCCCTTCACGGAGTTCTGCACCTGAGTGCCGGCCTCCATGCGGCCCGAGTAAACCCGGACGAAGGTGAGCTTGCCGAGGTGCGGGTCGCTCATGATCTTGAAGGCAAGACCGGAGAACGGCTCGTCGTCGGAGGGCTTGCGCTTGACGACCTCGTCGGGGTCGTTGACCGCGTGGCCCTCGATCGCCTCGATGTCGAGCGGCGACGGCAGGTAGCGGACGACGGCGTCGAGCAGGGGCTGAACGCCCTTGTTCTTGAACGCGGTACCGCAGAACACCGGGGTGACGGTGGTGCTGCCACCCTTGCCGGAGTTGATGGTGATGCGGCGGATGGCCGCGTACAGCTGCTCCTCGGTGGGCTCGGTGCCCTCCAGGAACAGCTCCATCATCTCTTCGTCGTTCTCGGCCACGGCCTCGAGGAGCTTGCCGCGCCACTCGTCGGCGGCCTCCACGTGGGTGTCCGGGATGTCGACGACGTCGTACATCTCGCCCTTGGCGGCTTCGGCGGACCAGACCAGGGCCTTCATGCGGACCAGGTCGATGACGCCCTTGAAGTCGGCCTCGGCACCGATCGGGAGCTGCATGACGATCGGGGTCGCGCCGAGGCGGTCCACGATCATGTCGACGCAGCGGTGGAACTCGGCACCGGTCCGGTCGAGCTTGTTGACGAAGCAGATGCGCGGCACGCCGTAACGGTCGGCCTGACGCCACACCGTCTCGGACTGCGGCTCGACACCGGCCACACCGTCGAACACCGTCACGGCACCGTCGAGCACGCGCAGCGAGCGCTCCACCTCGACGGTGAAGTCGACGTGGCCCGGGGTGTCGATGATGTTGATCGTGTGATCGACGTTCTCGAGCGGCCAGTGGCAGGTCGTCGCGGCGGACGTGATGGTGATGCCGCGCTCCTGCTCCTGCTCCATCCAGTCCATCGTGGCAGCGCCGTCGTGGACCTCACCGATCTTGTACGAGACACCGGTGTAGAACAGGATCCGCTCGGTGGTGGTCGTCTTGCCCGCGTCGATGTGGGCCATGATCCCGATGTTGCGGACCTTGGCCAGGTCAAGCGAAGTGGTGGCCATATGGCTCAGTCTTCTCTCGGTTCTCGATGGGGGTAGCGACTACCAGCGGTAGTGCGCGAAGGCCTTGTTGGACTCGGCCATCTTGTGCGTGTCCTCACGCTTCTTGACCGAGGCGCCGAGACCGTTCGAAGCGTCCAGCAGCTCGTTCATGAGGCGCTCGGTCATGGTCTTCTCGCGACGGGCGCGGGAGTAACCGACCAGCCAGCGCAGCGCCAGGGTGGAGGCGCGGCCCGGGCGGACCTCGACCGGAACCTGGTAGGTCGCGCCACCGACACGGCGGGACTTGACCTCGAGGGCCGGCTTGACGTTCTCGAGAGCGCGCTTGAGGGTGATGACCGGGTCGTTGCCGGTCTTCTCGCGCAGACCCTCCATGGCGCCGTACACGATGCGCTCGGCGGTGGAGCGCTTGCCGTGCAGCAGGATCTTGTTGATCAGGGACGTGACCAGAGGAGAGCCGTAGACCGGGTCGATGATGACCGGGCGCTTCGGGGCGGGGCCCTTACGAGGCATTCTTACTTCTCCTTCTTGGCGCCGTAGCGGCTGCGAGCCTGCTTGCGGTTCTTGACGCCCTGGGTGTCGAGCGAGCCACGGATGATCTTGTAGCGAACGCCCGGCAGGTCCTTCACACGGCCGCCGCGCACGAGCACGATGGAGTGCTCCTGCAGGTTGTGGCCCTCACCCGGAATGTAAGCGGTGACCTCGATGCCGCTGGTCAGACGCACACGCGCGACCTTACGCAGGGCCGAGTTCGGCTTCTTCGGGGTGGTCGTGAAAACACGCGTGCAGACGCCACGACGCTGGGGCGAACCCTCGAGTGCGGGCGTCTTGTTCTTCTCGACCTTGTCCTGCCGGCCCTTTCGGACCAGCTGCTGGATCGTAGGCACCGTTTCTCCGGTTTCTGTGTGCCGATCACGATAAAACTAACCTGGGACTACCCCCGACCCACGCGGTCGGGTGTGTCGAAGGCTGCATACCCCCGCCGATGGCGGTTCGGCGCAGATTTCGGTGTCTTTGAACCGTCCGGGACCACGGAGGACCGTCCGGACCCGGTCTCTTGCGCGGTTCGAAGGCACGCACAAGAGCCCAGGGACACCCCAGGCACAAGGTCAGAGCGTACCTACCGCATGGGCTGCGGTCAAAACAAATGCACACGCGGAAGACGTACCGATGTGCGGCGTATGTCCAGTATGAACGATGACCCGACCCGGCTCGGACGATGGCCGGCGCCCGCGGCCGACCAGAGGACGGCGGTGGCCGCAGGCGTTCCCCGCCGCACCCTGGACGCGCTCCTGGCCGCGCACGCGGCGGCGCGCGACGGTCAGACGCTGCGCCCGGAAGCCCCGGTTCCGCGCCGCCTCTGGCCGCCCTCCACCGCTCCGCTGACCGTGAGGATCATCTCCGTCATCTCCACGAACTGCCGGCGGTGACTGCCGGGGATGCCCAGCAGCGCGGCCGCCTCCTCGGGTGTCACCCGCCCCCGCCCGCCGGCCGCCGGCTCCTCCCGCCCGGCACCCGGCAGCGGCAGCTCCGACTCGGAGGCCCGGCCGGACCGGATCAGCATGTCGCGGAGCCCGACGCCGAGCACCCGGGCCAGGCCCCGCATCGTCTCCAGGTCCGGCATGCTCTGCCGCTGTAGCAGCCGGGTGACCGCGGCGCGATGCACCCCCGCGTCCTCGGCCAGCCGTGTCCGGCCGCCGCCGCGCGGGCTGTCGATGTCGTAACCGCGCTCCCGCATCAGGTCCTCGACCCAGGACGCGAACCGTTCGATCTCTGTACCCCTGTTGGCCATTCCACACACTCCCTCCGCGCTTCCGACCCTACCGGTCGTTCGCGCACGCAAGGACAGGGTGCGTAAGACGTCTCAAACTTTGGCGAACAACGTGCGCAGGCAGCGCGAAGAAGTCGTGTGTTGCGCGCTCGCACGCACGGCCGATACGGTGGCGGTGCGAGGACGCCCCGGGGGTGCGATACGGCCCCAAGGGACGCCCCTTGCCCTCCGATCCCCCAAGCCCTGTCTCTTATACACAT
>NZ_JBPQTX010000399.1:0-5610 GCF_051386555.1 Streptomyces sp. URMC 126 | reverse complement strand
GATGGCGGCGGCGACACCGCGCCGGCGGGGGTAGCCGGCCCGGGGGTGGTGGGAGTGCCGCGCGCGAGCGCGTCCCATACATCCCCTAATGTGGCTTTTGTCTTTCACGTCCATGGGGAAAGGGACTCGATGGAGCGCACCGTCGTCCGTTGTGCCGAGGGGCACGTGTTCAGCACCGCTTCGTTCCCGATGCAGAACCTCGGTCCCGGCCGGATCGGTCCCGGCCGGCTGCTGCGCTGTCCGCGCTGTGCGCGGCTGCGGCACTCGGTGCCGGTGGGGCAGCAGAAGCGGTGATCGTCACGCGGTGAGCGGCAGCGCGGGCCCGGTCCGGGAAGGACCGGGCCCGCGTTGTCCTTCTTCTCCGCGTATCCTCGACCCGTGCTTCTCTCAGACAAGGACATCCGGACCGAGATCGACGCCGGCCGGGTGCGGATCGACCCGTACGACGCCTCGATGGTGCAGCCGTCGAGCATCGATGTGCGCCTCGACCGCTATTTCCGGGTGTTCGAGAACCACCGGTACCCGCACATCGACCCCGCCGTGGAGCAGGCGGACCTCACCCGTGAGGTGGTGCCGGAGGGGGACGAGGCGTTCATCCTGCACCCGGGCGAGTTCGTGCTGGCCTCGACGTACGAGGTCATCACGCTGCCCGGGGACATCGCCTCGCGGCTGGAGGGCAAGTCCAGCCTGGGCCGGCTCGGCCTGCTGACGCACTCGACCGCGGGTTTCATCGACCCGGGGTTCTCCGGTCACGTGACGCTGGAGCTGTCGAACATGGCGACGCTCCCGATCAAGCTCTGGCCGGGGATGAAGATCGGGCAGCTGTGCATGTTCCGGCTGACGTCGCCGGTCGAGCACCCGTACGGGTCCGCGAAGCACGGTTCCCGGTACCAGGGCCAGCGCGGGCCGACGCCGTCGCGGTCCTTCCAGAATTTCCACCGCACGCAGGTCTGACCGCGCAGGGCGCGCAGGTCCGACGACCAGGGAACAGGGCGAAGAGCAAGTGAGTGACATCCGCGAGAACCTGACCTACCCGATCTTCGGGCAGGCCATCCGGGAGCTGGCCCAGACCGTCGCGGACGACGGCTACGAGCCCGACATCATCCTGTCCATCGCGCGCGGCGGCGTCTTCGTCGCCGGCGGTCTCGCCTACGCGCTGGACTGCAAGAACATCCACCTGGTGAACGTCGAGTTCTACACCGGCGTGGGGTCGACGCTCGAGATGCCGGTCATGCTGTCGCCCGTCCCGAACGCGATCGACTTCTCCAACAAGAAGGTCCTGATCGCGGACGACGTCGCGGACACCGGCAAGACGCTCAAGCTCGTCCACGACTTCTGCCTGGAGCACGTCGCCGAGGTCCGCAGCGCGGTGATCTACGAGAAGTCGCACTCGCTGGTGAAGTGCGAGTACGTGTGGAAGCGCACCGACGAGTGGATCAACTTCCCGTGGAGCGTCGAGCCGCCGGTCGTGCGGCGCGAGGGCCAGGTCCTCGACGCGTGACCCGGACGGTTCGGAGCGAAGGCCCCGGTTCCCCCCTAGGGGAGCCGGGGCCTTCGCCGTGCGCCCGGTGTCAGCCGCGGCGGACCGCGGTGTCGGAGAGGCCCGACGTGCGTCCCTGCACGTCGACGGCCATCACCCGGTACTGGTAGCCGGTGTTCGGGACGAGCTTGGTGTCCGTGTACGAGAGCGCGTACGGGATCTCGGTGATCAGGGACGGGTTGACCTTGCCGCCCTCGTAGCGGTACACGCGGTACTTCTGGATCCGGGCACCCCGCGGGTTGTCGGGCTGCCGCCAGGTGAGGGTGATGGCGTTCCGGTTGACGACCGCCGTCAGGTCGGTCGGCCGTGCCGGGTCCTGGGCGGTGCTCGGCAGGCCGCGCCGGCCGAGCGCGCGGTTGCTCCGCTCGGACTCGTTGCCGTCCCGGTCGACGGCGGTGAGCACGTAGAAGCGGTACATGCCCGGGGTGGTGTCACGGTCGATGTACTGCTGCGCACCGGGGATGTCGGGCCGTACGGTGGCGATGAGCTCGTAGGGCTCGCCCTCGTCGTCGGCCCGGTAGATCCGGTAGGTCTCGGCCCGCCGGCTCTCGTTCCAGCCCAGGAGGACGTCGCCGCTCCGGTCCTGGCTGGCGGTGACGTAGCGGGGCGCCTCCGGCGGGGTGAGGTTCGGGCTCCGGTAGGCGGCGGTGACGGACCGGGCGGACTCGTTCCGGTGGGTGTCCACGGCGATGATCGTGTACACGTACACCGTGCCGTCGTTCTTGGGACGGTCGGTGTACGAGGTGCCCTCGACGCGTTCGGCGACGGTCGTCCACGGCTCGTCGTAGCTGCCGCGGCGGCGCTGGACCCGGTAGTGGGAGAGGTCCGGTTCGGTGTTCCCGTCCCAGGTCAGCCTGGCCGCCTTGCCTTCCGTCTCCACTCGGAGTCCGGTCGGGGCGGCGGGTGCGGTGGTGTCCGTCACGCGGGGGCGGTCGGCTTTGACGACCGCGGAGGCGGGGCTTTCGGCTCCGTCCGACACGCTGGTGACGTAGTAGTACACCGCCGTGTCGAAGGGGGCGGTGGTGTCGATGTACGCGTAGCCGCCGAACGGCTCCCGGGTGAGGCGGGTCCAGGGGCCGGACGGCCTCTCGGACCGGTAGACGTGGAAACCGGGGCCCGGGGCGGCCTGCCAGGTCACGGTGGTGCCGTCCGGTTCGCCGGAGGCGGCCACGTCGTGCGGGGCGGGCAGGGCCGGGACCGGCTTCCCGGGCGTGGTGATCCGCGCCTCCGCCGAGCGGCGGGAGACGTTGCCGGCCTTGTCGGTGGCGGTGACGGCGTACGCGTAGCCGTCCCCGTTCGCCTTCGGGCGGTCGGTGAAGGAGGCGGCGGTCAGGGGCTTCTTGCCGCTGACGACGGTCCAGGCGCCGGGCTTGCCGCGGGCGGGCAGGACGCGGCGGTGGACGGTGTAGCCGGCCAGGTCCTGCTCGTTGTTGGGGGTCCAGCGGAGCGTCGTTCTGCCGGTCTTGCGGTCGAAGGCGGCCCGGACGCCGGCCGGGGCCAGCGGGGCGGTCTTGTCGTCGGCCTTGGCGGTCACCGGCGTGTAGGAGAACTTGACGTTCGCCGGGCCGGTGAAGGCCGCGTAGTTCACCCGGAGTGTGTGCTTCCCCTTGGGGACGGTGACGCGGACGGCCTTCTTCCGGGTCTTCGGAACGTCCTTCCACTCGTCGATCTTGAGGACGTTGTCGAGGTAGACGCGGACGCCGTCGGTGGCCTCGGCGGTGAAGGTGAACGGCCCGCCGGAGCCGAAGTCCCGGGTGGTCGTCCAGCGCACGCCGAAGCCGTCGCGCGGCAGGCCGGTACCGGCGGGGGCGCCGGTGCCGTAGTTCTCGGCGATGACGTCGTCGCAGGCGGTCTTCTTGGGGGTGCCCCGGAAGGTGGTGTTCGGGAAGAACTCGGCCTTCCAGACGCCGGGGGCGCAGCCGGCCGGCGCCGCGTGGGCGGTTCCCGCGGGGAGGGTGAGTCCGAGGGCGGCCGAGGCGAGGGCGAGGGCCGCGGCCGGGGCGCGGCGGAGAGCGGTGCGGCGATGCGTGCTGAGGGTCACGGTGGTCCTTGATGATCCTTGCCGGGAACGACTGCGGCGCAAGGGTGTGGGGGGACGCCGCGGTGATCGTTGCACGCCGGACGGCCGGGTATAGGGGCGGGGCCCCGGAGGCGAACATTCCGTTCGCTTCCGGGGCCCCGTGCGGTGGCCGGTGGGCTACAGGGTGCCCAGCTTGATGATCGACAGCAGGGCGGCCAGCTGGATCGCCGACGCGCCCAGCGCCTTCGGCCAGGGGATGTCGTGCGACTTGCTCACCATCGAGGTGAAGAGGTAGCCCGCCAGCAGCCAGGTGGCCCAGCCGAGGAGCTGGACGACCGGGTTGTCACCGCCCAGGAAGACCGCGAGGACCAGTCGCGGGGCGTCCGTGATCGACATGATGAGGAGGGAGAGGCCGATGGTCGGCTGCCACAGGCCGTCGCCGCCCAGCTGGCGGGCCAGGGTGTGCGTCACCGCGCCGAGGATCAGACCGGAGACGAGGACGATCACACCGGCGATCAGGACGAGGGGGATGCTGTTGGCGAACGTCGCGTTCAGCACGTCCTCGCGGGCCTTGTCGAACCCGAAGACCGCGAGCAGACCGTAGACGAAGGTGACCAGCAGCGCGGGGACCCACATGGGGTGGTCGCGCATCCGCCAGAAGGTGGCGGACGGGCGCAGCACGAGGCCGGTCAGGAGCTCCTTCCAGTGCAGCTTGGGGCCGGGCGGGGGGCCGTTGTACGGCGGGGGGTCGTCGTAGCCGTCGTCCCCGTAGCCGTCGTCTCCGTACCCGTCGCCGTGGGAGCCGCCCCCGTAGGGGCCGTCCCCGTAGGGGGTACCGCCGCCCTGGTGCGGGTACGCGTCGGGGGCCTCCCCGAGGCCGAACTGCTGGGTGCTGCCCTGCCGGTTGCCCGGATGCCCGCCTGGATGGCCGCCCTGGCCGGGGCCGCCGGGGCCGGGGTGCGGGCTGGCGGGGCCGTAGGGGTCGTACGACGGGTCGGGGCGCCCGCCGTGGGCGCCCTGCGGGTACGGCTGCCCGGGGCCGTGGCCCTGGCCCTGGCCCTGACCATGACCGTGGCCCGGGTAGGGCTGCCCGCCCTGGCCGCCGTGTCCGCCGTAGGCCGGTCCCCCGTACGTCTGCTGCCCGCCGTAGGACGGTCCCGGGCCCTGCGGGGGCCCGGGAGGCGACGACGGCTCGCCGCCGAAGTACTCCGGCTCGTCCCGGCCGGCGGCCGGACCGCCCTGTCCCCCCTGGCCCCCCTGCGCCCCTTGTCCCCCTTGCCACTGCTGTCCGTGCCAGCCGCCGGGCGCCCCGGGGGTGTGCCCGGCCGCCCCGCCGGGCGCGCCGTACGGGGCGCCCCCGTAGGGGCCCTGCTGCCCGGGGTGTCGTGCTTGTCGTGCGGCGTTGCCCTCTTCCGAGTCCCGTCCGCGTCCCATCCTGAATCCAGCCACGCCTTCGAACGTACCCGCTCCCGGGAATCGGTGGTGCGGGGGCGGGGGCGCAGGGGCTTCCTTGCTGCTGAGCTGTGACATCCCCTAAGGGAAAGACCCGGGAAAGAGTGGGGTTTGGGGGGCTGGGAGACGGCTTAGGGGCGAGCGGGACGAGGGTTCGCGGGGGCGTTCGGCCGGCGTACGGCGGGGTCGTCCGCTCAGTGCCCGCCGCGCGGTTCCTCGCAGCCGTTCCCGCCGCCCTCCATGTAGTGGCCGTGGGCCTCGGCTTGGACCCGCGTCCGGTCGACCGTCCCCTTCACGCAGATCTCGGGGAGGGCCACCGTGTACGCGGTCCCCTCGCCGTCCGGGGTGAGCGTCAGGGCGTCCTGTCGGTACCCGAGGTGCCGCAGCGCCGGTTCGACGGCCTTCGGTCCGGTGGTCTTCGCGGCCCGCAGCTTCTCCAGGGCGTCCCGGACGCGGGCCGCCTGGGCGTCCGCCTCGCGCCGCTGCCCGGCGGAGAGCGGGATGGTGCCCCGGTAGGCGTGGTTCTCGGCGTAGTGCGGCGCGCCGTCGCCGGGAGCGCCGGGGGGGGGGGGGGGGGGGGGGGGGGGGGGGGGGGGCG
>NZ_JBPQTX010000398.1:0-5678 GCF_051386555.1 Streptomyces sp. URMC 126 | reverse complement strand
CCCCGGCCCCGCCCGCCAAGCCACCCTTCCCCGAAGTGGCCGGAAACCGGGCAAGCACGCTTGCTTGTTTCCCCGGCCGCTGCCACGCTCCCGGACGTGCTGAGGATCGGCAACGCCTCCGGTTTCTACGGTGACCGTTTCGACGCGATGGAGGAGATGCTCACCGGCGGCCCCCTGGACGTGCTCACCGGGGACTACCTCGCCGAACTGACCATGCTCGTCCTCGGCCGCGACCGGCTGAAGGACCCGGAACGCGGCTACGCCCGCACGTTCCTCCGCCAGTTGGAGACCTGCCTGGGCACGGCGGCCGACCGCCGCGTACGGATCGTCGCCAACGCGGGTGGCCTCAATCCGGCCGGACTCGCCGACCGAGTAAGGGCGTTGGCGGAACGTCTCGGCATCCCCGCCCGCGTCGCCTACGTCACGGGCGACGACCTGCTGAACTCCCGCGACTGGGGCCCCGGCGTCCTCACCGCCAACGCCTACCTCGGCGGTGCGGGCATCGCCGCCTGTCTGCGGGCCGGCGCGGACGTCGTCGTCACCGGCCGGGTGACCGACGCGGCGCTGGTGAGCGGCGCCGCGGTCGCCCACTTCGGCTGGGAGCCGGGCGAGTACGACGCCCTCGCGGGCGCGGTCGTCGCCGGACACGTGCTGGAGTGCGGGGCGCAGGCCACCGGCGGCAACTACGCCTTCTTCGCCGAGCACGACATCCGCCGCCCCGGCTTCCCGGTCGCCGAACTGCGCGCCGACGGCGGCTCGGTGATCACCAAGCACCCGGGCACGGGCGGCGCCGTCACCGTCGGGACCGTCACCGCCCAGCTCCTCTACGAGACCCAGGGCGCCCGCTACCTCGGCCCCGATGTCACGGCCCGCCTCGACACCCTCCGGCTGACGCCGGAAGGACCCGACCGGGTGCGGATCGACGGCGTCCGGGGAGAGCCGCCGTCGGCCGCGCTCAAGGCCGGGCTGACCCGCCTGGGCGGCTGGCGCAACGAGGTCGTCTTCGTTCTCACCGGACTGGACATCGAGGCCAAGGCACGGCTGGTGCGCGCGCAGACCGAGGACGCCCTGGCCCGCCGCCGCCCGGCATCCGTCCGCTGGACCCTGGCCCGTACGGACCACCCCGACGCGGACGTGCAGGAGGAGGCGAGCGCGCTGCTGCGGCTGGTGGTGCACGACCCCGACCCCGAGACCGCCGGCCGCGCGATCGGCGCCGCCGCCGTCGAACTGGCCCTCGCGAGCGTTCCCGGCCTGCACCTCACCGCACCGCCGGGACCGGCTTCCCCTTACGGGGAGTTCGAGGCGGTCGCGGTGGACCCCGAGACCGTCCGGCACGTCGCCGTCCTGCCCGACGGCACCCGCGTCCCGGTGCTCCCGCCGCCCGTACGGACCGACGCGGCGCCGGACCCGCCCGGCCCGGCGCTCCCCGCGCCGCTGCCCGCCGGGCCGGTGCGCCGCGCGCCCCTGGGGCGCGTCGTGGGCGCCCGCAGCGGCGACAAGGGCGGGAGCGTCAACGTCGGCGTCTGGGCGCGGGACGAGGACGGGTGGCGGTGGCTCGCCCACGCGCTCACCGTCGACGCCTTCCGCCGGCTCCTTCCGGAGACGGCCGGCTTGACCGTCACGCGCCACGTCCTCCCCAACCTCCGCGCCCTGAACTTCGTCGTCGACGGGCTCCTCGGGCGCGGCGTCGCGGAGAACGTCCGCTTCGACCCGCAGGGCAAGGGCGTCGGCGAGTGGCTGCGCGCCCGCTACGTCGAGATACCGGAGGTGCTGCTGTGACCGTCCTGGCCTCCCGGCTCGACACCGCCGGGCCGGAGTACGCGGCGAACCGGGCCGCCATGCTCGACCGGCTCGCCGAGGTCGAGGCCGCGCACGCGCGGGCCGTCGCGGGCGGCGGCGAGAAGTACGCGGCCCGGCACCGCGCCCGGGGCAAGCTGCTCCCGCGCGAACGGATCGAGCTGCTCCTCGATTCCGACACGCCGTTCCTCGAACTGTCCCCGCTGGCCGCCTGGGGCACCGAGTACGCGGTGGGCGCCTCGCTCGTCACCGGGATCGGGACGGTCTCCGGCGTCACCTGCCTGATCAGCGCCAACGACCCGACCGTACGCGGCGGGGCGAGCAACCCGTGGACGCTGCGGAAGGCGCTCCGCGCGCACGAGATCGCCCGCGCCGACCGGCTGCCGGTGATCAGCCTGGTGGAGTCCGGCGGCGCGGACCTCACCGGACAGAAGGAGATCTTCGTCCCGGGCGGCGCCCTGTTCCGCGACCTCACCCGGCTCTCGGCGGCCGGCATCCCCACGGTCTCCGTGGTCTTCGGCAACTCCACCGCCGGCGGCGCGTACGTCCCGGGCATGTCCGACCACGTCGTCATGGTCAAGGAGCGCGCCAAGGTGTTCCTGGGCGGGCCGCCGCTGGTGCGGATGGCCACCGGGGAGGAGGCGGACGACGAGTCGCTGGGCGGCGCGGACATGCACGCCCGCGTCTCCGGACTCGCCGACCACTTCGCCGTCGACGAGTACGACGCCCTCCGCCAGGCCCGCCGTATCGTCTCCCGGCTCGACCACCCGGCCGCGCCCGCCGCCCCCTGGCCCGCCGAGCCGCCCCGGCACGACCCGGACGAGCTCCTCGGCATCGTCCCCGGCGACCTGCGGGCGCCCTTCGACCCGCGCGAGGTGATCGCCCGTATCGTCGACGGCTCGGACTTCGACGAGTTCAAGCCGCTGTACGGCGCCGGGCTGACGGTCGGCTGGGCACGGCTGTACGGCCGGCCGATCGGGATCCTCGCCAACGCGCAGGGCGTGCTGTTCAGCGCCGAGTCACAGAAGGCGGCCCAGTTCATCCAGCTCGCCAACCAGCGGGACATCCCGCTCCTCTTCCTGCACAACACCACCGGCTACATGGTCGGCCGCGCCTACGAACGCGGGGGCATCATCAAGCACGGCGCCATGATGATCAACGCGGTGTCCAACTCCCGCGTCCCGCACCTCTCCGTCCTCCTCGGCGCCTCCTACGGCGCCGGCCACTACGGGATGTGCGGGCGCGCGTACGACCCCCGCTTCCTCTTCACCTGGCCCAGCGCCCGCGCCGCCGTCATGGGGCCCAAACAGCTCGCGGGCGTCCTGTCGATCGTCGCCCGCGCGTCGGCGGCAGAGAAAGGGCTGCCGTACGACGACGAGGCCGACGCCGGGCTGCGGGAGGCGGTGGAACGGCAGGTGGAGGCGGAATCGCTGCCGATGTTCCTCTCCGGGCGGCTGTACGACGACGGGGTCATCGACCCCCGCGACACCCGGACCGTGCTCGGGCTGTGCCTGGAGGCGGTGAACGGCGCGCCGGTGGAGGGGGCCCGGGGCGGCTTCGGCGTCTTCCGCATGTGATCGGCCGCGGGTTGGCCGGTGCGGGACAGCCACCGCAGGCGAACCCCCGCAAGTGAACGACCGCACGTGAACCGCCGCATGTGATCGTCCGCGAGGGTAGGGGTGACCGTGATCGAGACCGTGCTCGTCGCCAACCGGGGCGAGATCGCCTGCCGCGTCGCCCGGACCTGTCGCGCCCTCGGTGTCGCGACGGTCGCCGTCCACTCGGACGCGGACGCCGGCGCCCGGCACGTCCGGGCGGCCGACACGGCCGTCCGCCTGCCGGGCGACGCGTCCGCCGACACGTATCTGCGGGGCGACCTGATCGTCCGTGCCGCCGTGACGGCGGGGGCGGACGCGGTGCATCCGGGGTACGGGTTCCTCTCCGAGAGCGCGGAGTTCGCGCGCGCGGTGCGGGCGGCGGGGCTGGTGTGGATCGGGCCGCCGCCCGAGGCGATGGAGGCGATGGCGTCGAAGACCCGCGCCAAGGAGATCGCGGCGGGCGCGGGCGTGCCGGTGCTCGCGCCCCTCGACCCGGCCGCCGTCGCCCCCGCCGACCTGCCCGTTCTCGTCAAGGCGGCGGCGGGCGGCGGCGGACGGGGCATGCGGGTGGTGTACGAACTCAGCGGACGGGACGCGGCATTGGAGGCGGCGCGGGCGGAGGCCGCGGCCGCGTTCGGCGACGGCACGGTGTTCGTCGAGCCGTACCTCGCGGGCGGGCGCCACGTCGAGGTGCAGGTGCTGGCCGACGCGCACGGCACGCTGTGGACCCTGGGCACCCGCGACTGCTCCCTCCAGCGCCGCCACCAGAAGATCGTCGAGGAGGCCCCCGCGCCCGGCCTGCCCGCCGGGCTGGAGGACGCGCTGTGCGCCTACGCGGCCGGCCTCGCCCGCGCGGTCGGGTACGAGGGGGCCGGGACGGTGGAGTTCCTGCTCGGCGTCGACGGGCGGCCGTGGTTCCTGGAGATGAACACCCGGCTACAGGTGGAACACCCCGTGACGGAGGCCGTGTACGGCGTGGACCTGGTCGCCCTGCAACTGCGCGTCGCCGAGGGCGGCCGGCTGGACGGCCCGCCCCCGGCGCCGCGCGGGCACGCGGTCGAGGCGCGGCTGTACGCGGAGGACCCGGCGCGGGAGTGGCGGCCGTGGACGGGGCGGGTGCACGAGCTGGCGTTCACGGGCGGTGGGGCGGGCGGCCTGCGGGTCGACCTCGGGACCGGGCCCGGCGACACCGTCAGCCCGTACTACGACGGGCTGCTCGCCAAGGCCGTCGCCCGGGCCGACGACCGCCCGTCGGCCCTCCGGCTGCTCGCCCGCGCCCTGGAACGCGCCCGGATCCACGGTCCGGTCACCAACCGCGACCTCCTCGTCCGCACCCTCCGGCACCCGGAGTTCACCGCCGGGGGTGCCGGGACGGACTTCTACGAACGCCGCCTCGCCGAACTCACCGGGTCCGGGCTCGCCGGGGGCGAGGGGGGTGAGTCCGGGGGTGGCCCGGCCGAGGCGGATACGCGGCTCGCGGCCCTCGCCGCCGCCCTCGCCGACGCGCGCGGCCGCTCGCCGTTCGGCGGCTGGCGCAACGTTCCGTCCGGGCCGCAGGTGAAACGGTTCCGCTCCGAACCGGACGGCGTGGAGTACGAGGTCCGCTACCGGATCGGGCGGGACGGGCGGCTGGTGGAACCGTCCGGGCCCGGAGCGCCGCGCTTGTGCGAGGTGGCGGCGGAGAGCGCGACCGGGGAGCCGGGTATGTCGGAGAGTGCCGGCGCGGGCGGGGGCGTGGAGGCGTCCCGGTGGCCCACGGCCCGCGCCCGGCCGAGCCGGGCGGCCCGCGTGCTCCTGGAGACCGCCGACGGGGTACGCCAGCCGTACACGGTCGCGTTCCACGACGACGCGGCGTACGTGGACGGCCCGTCGGGCTCCTGGACGTTCACCGTCCTGCCCCGCTTCCCCGACCCGGCCCCGGCGTCGGAACCCGGATCGCTGCACGCGCCCATGCCGGGCACGGTCGTGCGCGTCGCCGACGACGTCGCGCCCGGCCGCGAAGTGGCGGCGGGGCAGCCGCTGCTCTGGCTGGAGGCCATGAAGATGGAGCACCGGGTCACCGCCCCCGCCGCCGGTATCCTCACCGCCCTGCACGCCGCCCCGGGGCGGCAGGTGGCCACCGGGGACCTGCTGGCCGTGGTCACCCCGGCGGCAGGGGTTCCCTCCGCGCCGGACCGGCCGTCGGCGGAGGCCCGTCCCTCAGTAGAGACCCGTCTTTCCGCAGCGCCCCCTGCCGCGACGGGCCAACACCCGGCCGCGCCCGTTCCGCCCCCACCGGCACCC
>NZ_JBPQTX010000397.1:0-5682 GCF_051386555.1 Streptomyces sp. URMC 126 | reverse complement strand
GGGTAGGAGAGGCGGCCGCCGGGGGCGTCGTGGGGTCACCGGCGGCGCGGGCGTGGCGGGGGCGGCCGTGCCGCGGCGGGCCGTACGGTGTCCGGGGCGTCCGCGCCGACGTGTCTATGGTGACGGCATGACTCCGCCCGACACCCCCGGAAGCCGCTGGTCCGACCTGGACCGGCCCCCGCTGAACGCCCCCGCGCTCCGGCGCGCGCTGCTGCGGCCCGGAGGGCTGTGGACCTCCCTGGACGTGGTCGCGAACACCGGCTCCACCAACACCGACCTCGCCGCGGCCGACGGCCCCGAGGGCGCCGTGCTCGTCGCCGAGGAGCAGTCCGCGGGCCGCGGCCGGCTGGACCGCACCTGGTCCGCCCCGGCCCGTTCCGGGCTGTTCCTCTCCGTCCGGCTCACGCCCGGCCCCGGCGTCCCCGTCCGCCGCTGGGGCTGGCTGCCGCTGCTCGCAGGCGTCGCCACCGCGTCCGCGCTGTCCCGGGCCGCCGGTGTCGACACCGCCCTGAAGTGGCCCAACGACCTCCTCGTCACCGTCGACGGCCGGGAACGCAAGGCCGGCGGCATCCTCGCCGAGCGGGCCGGCGACTCCGTCGTCGTCGGCATCGGCGTCAACGTCTCCCTGCGCGCCGACGAACTCCCGGTGCCCACCGCGGGCTCGCTGGCCCTGGCCGGTGCCGGGCGGCTCGACCGCGACCCGCTGCTGCGGGCCGTACTCCGCTCGCTGGAGGACTGGTACACCGCCTGGCGCGGCGCCGACGGCGACCCGGCGGCCTGCCGGCTCCAGGAGGCGTACGCGGCCGGCTGCGCCACCCTCGGGCGTCCCGTACGGGCCGAACTCCCCGGCGACCGGGAGCTGGTCGGGGAGGCGGTGGCGGTCGACGGCGACGGCCGGCTGGTCCTCGCCACCGAGCACGGGGTGCAGCGGCCGGTGGACGCGGGCGACATCGTTCACCTGCGTCCGGCGTCGTCAGGAGAGTGAGCTAGGGCACACCTGCCGTATCGTGGTGACCGGAAAGCGAGCGAGCGGCGATCGGCAGGGCAGTGCGCACGGATCGGACAGGGGGCGGGCGGTGACCGCCGACGGTGGGGGTACCTCCCGTTCCGTAGCGGCCGGGGAGGCCGCGGGGGCCGACGGGGAGGGGAAGACCGCGCGGGCGACCGGTGCCCCGGAGGGCACCGCGGGGCGAGCCGCCGGGAGCGCGCGGAGCGACGGTCCCGCGGAGCTCGACTCCGCCGCCGACGAGGGCGGCGACCCGCTCGCGCTCCGGCTGGAGGCGCTGATCCTCGGCGCGGAGCGGCGGTACACCCCGTTCCAGGCCGCCCGGGCGGCGGGCGTCTCCATGGACCTGGCCGCGCGCTTCTGGCGGGCCATGGGCTTCGCCGACATCGGCCAGGCCAAGGCCCTCACCGAAGCGGACGTCCTCGCCCTGCGGCGGCTGGCCGGCCTGGTCGAGGCGGGGCTGCTGAGCGAGCCCATGGCCGTCCAGGTGGCCCGCTCCACCGGCCAGACCACGGCCCGGCTCGCGGACTGGCAGATCGACTCCTTCCTGGAGGGCCTGACGGAACCTCAGGAGCCGGGCCTCACCCGGGCGGAGATCACCTACCCCCTCGTCGAGCTGCTCCTGCCGGAGCTGGAGGAGTTCCTCGTCTACGTCTGGCGGCGCCAGCTCGCCGCCGCGACCGGCCGGGTGGTGCAGGCGCAGGACGACGCGGAGATGGTCGACCGCAGGCTCGCCGTCGGCTTCGCCGACCTGGTCGGGTTCACCCGGCTGACCCGCCGGCTGGAGGAGGAGGAGCTCGGCGAGCTCGTCGAGGCGTTCGAGACCACGGCGGCCGACCTGGTCGCCGCGCACGGCGGCCGGCTGATCAAGACCCTGGGCGACGAGGTCCTCTACGCGGCCGACGACGCGGGGACGGCCGCGGAGATCGGCCTGCGGCTGATCGAGACCCTCGGCCACGACGAGACCATGCCCGAGCTGCGCGTGGGCATGGCCTTCGGCACGGTGACGACGCGCATGGGCGATGTCTTCGGCACCACGGTGAACCTCGCCAGCAGGCTGACGTCGATAGCGCCGAAGGACGCGGTGCTGGTGGACGGCGCCCTGGCGGAGGAGCTGCTGCGCAGCGGGGACGCCCCCAAGTCCGAGGCCGAGGTGGCGGCGGCGATGGCCGAGGCGGAGGCGGAGGGCGGGACGCCGGGGGCCGTGGCCGCCAAGTACCGCTTCGCGCTGCAGCCGATGTGGCAGCGGCCGGTGCGCGGACTGGGCGTCGTGGAGCCGTGGTTGCTCACGCGGCGGGAGCAGGGCTGAGGGGGGCCGGGGGTCGGGGGCGTGGCGTTCCGGTGCCTCGTTCCGGCTGTGGCGGCCTGAGGGGCCGTGGCGGGCGGAGGTGATCAGCGGGGCGCGGCAGCAGCCGTTCGCTCTAGGGCCGGCGGGTGAGGTCGGCGCAGGCCATGCCGAGCATGCCGTCCGTGCCGTCGGTGCCGTCGAGAAGGGCGATCCCCTCCTTCTCCCGCAGTTCGACGGGCTGGATGCCGTGCGCGAGGACGCCGTCGGGGCCTTCCATCTCGCCCTCGCCCATGAGCGTCAGCGCGCAGTGCGAGGGCGGGGCGCGTCTCCTGACATCATCGGGGGCATGCTCGATCGCATCATCGCCGCTTGTGACGGCGCTTCGAAGGGGAACCCCGGGCCGTCCGCCTGGGCGTGGGTGGTCGCCGACGCCGAGGGGCGGCCGGAGCGCTGGGAGGCCGGTCCGCTGGGCCGGGTGACCAACAACATCGCCGAGCTGACCGCGCTGCGGCGGGTGTTGGAGGCCACCGACCCGGCCGTACCGGCCGAGGTCAGGCTCGACTCGCAGTACGCGATGAACGCGGTCACCAAGTGGCTGCCGGGATGGAAGCGGAACGGCTGGAAGACGGCGGCCGGGAAGCCGGTCGCCAACCAGGAGCTGGTCCGGAGCATCGACGAGCTGCTGGCCGGGCGCGAGGTCGAGTTCCGCTACGTGCCGGCGCACCAGCAGGGCGGCGACCCGCTGAACGCGATCGCCGACCAGGCCGCCAGCGACTCCGCGACGTCCCAGCGGGCGGCGGGCACGGCCCACGGCGACGCGGAGCCTCCCGTGCCCGACCTGTCCCGCGCGGCCCCGCCGCGCCCCCGGAAGGCGAGTGGCGCGCCGGCCGGGAAGGCCGCGAAGGGCGCGCGCTCCAAGGGCACCCTCAAGGCGAAGTTCCCCGGCCGCTGCGTCTGCGGCAAGTCCTACGCGGCGGGCGAGCCGATCGCCAAGAACGACCGGGGCTGGGGCCATGTGACCTGCCGCGACACTCCGTCCGGCGTGTGAGGGCGGGTCGGGGGCTCGCCCCCGCCACAAGCGGTGAGGGGGCGAGCCCGGGCACCCCCCACGGGTATGGCACCCGCTCCGAGGTCAGTGCATGATCGTGGCCACAGCCGAAGGAGAGGGTGAATCGCGTGAGCGAACAGCGCTTTGGTGAGTGGGTCGCGGTCCGCGCGCACGAGGACGGCCGCGTCGCCGAGCTCGTGCTCGACCGGCCGAAGGCCATGAACGCCGTGTCCACCGAGCTGGGCCGCTCGATCGCCGAGGCGACCGCCGCCCTCTCCGCCGACCGGACCGTCCGCGCCGTCGTCCTGACCTCCACGCACGAGCGGGCGTTCTGCGTCGGCGCCGACCTCAAGGAGCGCAACTCCTTCACCGACGCCGATCTCTCGCGGCAGCGCCCGCACGCCCGCGCCGCCTACACCGGCGTCCTGGAACTGCCCGTGCCGGCCATCGCCGCCGTCCACGGCTTCGCCCTCGGCGGCGGCTTCGAGCTCGCGCTGTCCTGCGACATCATCGTCGCGGACGAGACCGCCGTGGTGGGGCTCCCCGAGGTGTCCGTCGGCGTGATCCCGGGCGGGGGCGGGACCCAGTTGCTGCCGCGCCGGGTCGGCGCGGCCCGCGCCGCCGAGCTGATCTTCAGCGCGCGGCGCGTCCAGGCGGCCGAGGCGCGGGAGTTGGGCCTCGTCGACCGGCTCGTTCCCGCCGGGCAGGACCGTGACGAGGCGCTGGCCCTGGCCGCCCGGATCGCCGCCCACTCGCCCGTCGGGCTGCGGGCCGCCAAGCGCGCCCTGCGCCTCGGGCACGGGCTGGACCTGCGGGCCGGGCTGGAGGTCGAGGACGCGGCCTGGCGGACGGTGGCCTTCTCCGGGGACCGCGCGGAGGGCGTGGCCGCGTTCAACGAGAAGCGGACCCCGGACTGGCCGGGCGAGTGACGGCCGCGACGGCGGGCTGACCGCCGTCGGAAAAACGGGATGAACAGGGGCGAAGCGGGCTTCCGCGGAGCCCTCACAAGGCGGAATGAGCGCACCATTCCTACGCTGGAGTGCGAGGGCTGCGCGCAGCGGTGGAATGTGAGGCTCGGTGGCTGGTGACGCGGATCGTGACGACCGCCTGTCCGCCGTGGTGGAGCTGGCACAGGCGATGGCGGCGGCGCAGTCCCCGCTGGAGGGGGTGACCGCCGCCGCCGAGGGGGCCCTGCGCGCCCTGAACGGCTCCTTCGCCGCGGTCTCCGTCTGGGAGCGGGAGAGCGGCCGGCTGCGCGTCCTGGTGAACGCGGGGACGCTGGACCCCGACGAGGAGCGGTTCCCCGAGGACGAGACGTATCCGGTGCACAACTTCCCCGAGGTCGCCGAGTTCCTGCACGAGGAGTGGGTGGGCGGACGGCCGCACGCCTGGGTGGAGAACCTGGACGACGGGGCGGAGGGGGCGGGCGGTCCGGACGCCCTCCCGGTGGGCCACCGCGTCGAGGTGCTGCGCCGCCGGCGCCGGGGCAGCTGTGTAATCGCGCCCATCGTGCTGCACGGCCGGGCCTGGGGCGAGCTGTACGTGGCGCGGCCCCTGGGCGCGCCCGCCTTCCGCCGCTCCGACGCCGACTTCGCGGCCGTGCTCGCCGCCGTCACCGCCGCGGGCATCGTCCAGACCGAGCGGCTGGAGGAGGCCCGCAGGCTGGCCTACACCGACCCTCTGACCGGCCTGGGCAACCGCCGTGCCGTCGACGCGCGCCTCGACGAGGCCGTCGAACGGCATCTGGCGGAGGGCGTCGTGGTCAGCCTGGTCGTCTGCGACCTGAACGGCCTGAAGCGGGTCAACGACACGCTCGGGCACGCGCAGGGCGACCGGCTGCTGGAACGATTCGGCTCGCTGCTGTCGCTGTGCGGGGCCCGGCTGCCCGGCGCGCTCGCCGCCCGGCTCGGCGGCGACGAGTTCTGCCTGCTCACCGTCGGCCCGCCGGCCGACGAGGTGGTCCGGGCGGCCGAGGAACTCTGCCTGCGCGCCCGCCGGTTGGAGCTCGGCGAGGGCGTCGCGTGCGGCATCGCGTCCACGGGCGATCCGATCGGCCCCGTCCGCACGGCCCGCCGCCTCTTCCGGCTCGCCGACGCGGCGCAGTACCGGGCGAAGGCGGCGGGCGCGGAGAAGCCGGTGGTGGCCGGGCGCGAGGGCGGCCCCGACGATCCGGTCGTCCGCCTCGCCGACCGGCCTCCGGAGCCGCCCCGGGCGGAGCGGCGGAGGTTCCGGGGGCGGGGGCTTTAGGGCTGCGCCCGGTGGGGTGCCCCGGTCCCGCCCTCTCACCGTTTCCTGGGGCTGCCGCCCCAGACCCCGCTTGTCGCGGCTTCGCCGCTCGTC
>NZ_JBPQTX010000396.1:0-5723 GCF_051386555.1 Streptomyces sp. URMC 126 | reverse complement strand
CCCCCTCACCGGCGCGCATACAGCACTGCCCCCTCCACGTTCCCCACCCGCGCGTACCCGCCCCGCAGGAAGGCCCGCAGCGAGGGCACGCGTGCCACCTCGTAGGGCCGGCCGCGGGAGTCGTCCACGACGAGCGCCGGCGGGCGCGCCCGGAGTTCGCGGCGGAAGACGGGCCAGCCGCCCGGTACCCCGTACGCCTCCCCGACCGCCGAGGCGTCCCGGCCGCCGCTGTAGTTGGTGAGCAGTCCGGCCGTGAGGAAGCGGCCCGCCGGCGGGCGGCCGGCGAACCAGTACTGCTCCGGGTGCATGCCCCAGATCAGCACCGGGTCGGCCGGGGCGGTGCGGGCCCGTACCGCGTCGGCGACCCGCAGTGAGTGCGGCAGCTCGGGCGGGGTGGCGAGCAGCCCGGCGGTCAGGAAGGCGGCGCAGGACAGCGCGCTGAGGACGGCGGCGACGCGGCGGACCGCCTCGGGGAGGACGTGCAGGGCGGCGGTGGCCAGCAGGGTGAGGGGCGGGATCAGCTGGAGGTAGTAGTGGCCGAAGAAGTGGAAGCCGGTGGTGACGGCCACCGCGGAGGCGATCAGCCACAGCCACAGCTCCGGCGGCGCGACCCGGCGGCGGGCCAGCAGGAGGATGCCGACGGGCGCGAGCAGCCCGGCGCAACTGGTCGTCAGCACACCGGCGTTGGCGACGGCCCGGGCGGCCGAGGCGGCGACCGTGCCCTCCACGGAGGCGTAGGTGCCGGAGCCGGTCACACACCAGAACAGCAGCCGGGCCGGGCCGCACACCCAGGCGGCGGCGGCCACGGGCAGGGTGACGCCGAGGGCGAGGGCGGCGGTGCCGCCGCGCGCGGCGGGACGGGCCGTCCAGAGCATCAGCAGGACGGGGGCCAGGACCGCTCCCCCGGTCTGCTTCGTCAGCAGGGCCGCGGCCGTCGCCAGGCCGGCCCGGCCCCAGCGGCCGCGGTCGGCGCACCACAGGGCGGCGGCCGTCCACGGCACGGCGAACACCTCGAAGGTGGCGGCCTGGGCGTCCTCGGGCTCCAGGCCGATGGACACCAGCAGGTAGAGCACCCCGGCCGTACGCCCGGCGCGCTCGCCCCAGCGGCAGCGGGCGAACGAGGCCAGCAGCACGGCCGTCGCCAGCTGGGCGGCCACGGCGAGGCCCTTGACGGGCAGGAGCGAGCCGTCGCCGAAGGCGTGGAAGCACGCCTCGTACAGCCAGGGCAGCAGCGGCGGCTTGCGGTCGACGACCGTGCGGTAGAGGACGGCGCCCTGGGCGAGCATCCGGGCCTGGGTGGCGAGGAAGCCCTCGTCCGGATTCCACAGCGGGCGGAGGAAGGAGGGCAGCCGGGTGACGAGGGCCAGGGCGGTCAGGACGGGCAGCAGCCCGGCCCAGAAGGGCAGCCCGCGCCGGGGCCCCGCGGCCGGCTCGGCCCCGATGCGGGGGCGCGGGACGGCGGCGGGAGCCGGGACGACGACGTGCTGCGCGGCGGACATGCGGCCAACCTAGGGCTCCGCGTGTTCCGGCGGCGGGTGACATACGGGGTGTCAGGGAGGAATCAGGGAGGAGCCGGAGCGTGGTCCGGGAAGCGTTCGACCCGGAGTCGGGGACAAGACGGGGGACGAGACGGGGACGCGACGGGGGCGAGACGGGGAAAACCGCGGGCCGTGCCCGGCCGCGCGGCCCCCGGTCACCGCCCGGGCGGACCAGGCCGCGCCGCCTCCGCCGCGACCCTGCTGTGCCGCTTGCCGTACACGAAGTAGACCGCGACGCCCAGCGCCATCCACACGGCGAACCGCAGCCACGTCTCCGCCGGGAGGTTGAGCATCAGCCAGAGCGAGGCCAGCACCGACAGCACCGGCACGAAGGGCACGAACGGCGTGCGGAAGGCGCGCGGCAGGTCGGGGCGGGCCCTGCGCAGGAGGACGACGCCGAGGGCGACGACGACGAAGGCGAAGAGGGTTCCGATGTTGACCAGCTCGGCCAGGACGTCGATGGAGGTGAACCCCGCGACGACGGCCACGACGGCGCCGAGGAGGACCGTGGAGCGGTAGGGCGTGCCGAAGCGCGGGTGCACGGTGGAGAAGACGCGCGGCAGCAGCCCGTCGCGGCTCATCGCGAAGAACACCCGGCTCTGCCCGAGCAGCAGGATCATGCAGACGGAGGTGAGGCCGACGGCCGCGCCGAAGCTGATCAGCCCGGCCCAGAAGGGGTGTCCGGCGTCCTTGAAGGCGTCGGCGAGCGGCGCGTCGACGGAGAGCCGGCTGTATTTCTGCATACCGGTGACGACGACGGAGACGGCCACGTAGAGGACGGTGCAGATGGCGAGCGAGCCGAGGATGCCGCGCGGGACGTCGCGCTGCGGGTTGTGGGTCTCCTCGGCTGCGGTGGCGACGATGTCGAAGCCGATGAACGCGAAGAAGACCACGGCGGCGGCCGAGAAGATGCCCATGACGCCGAAGTGGGACGGCGTGAAGCCGAAGAGGAGCTGGGAGAGGGGGGCGGCCAGGCCGCTCCCGCCCGAGCTGCTTTGGGCGGGCGGGATGAACGGGTCGTAGTTGGCGCCGCTGATGAAGAACGAGCCGGCGATGATGACGATGAGGACGACCGTCACCTTCACGCCCACCACGACGGAGGTGACGCGCGAGGACAGCTTCATCCCGGCGACCAGGATCGCGGTGAGCACCAGCACCAGCAGGCAGGCGAGGAGGTCGAAGCCGAAGTCGCCGTGGTGCGGCCCGGACAGCGCGGCGGGGAAGTGCCAGCCGGCGGTGTCGAGCAGCGAGCGGATGTAGCCGGACCAGCCGACGGAGACCACGGCGCAGCCCAGCGCCAGCTCCAGGATCAGGTCCCAGCCGATGATCCAGGCGGGCAGTTCGCCGAGCGAGGCGTACGAGAAGGTGTACGCGGAGCCGGCCACCGGCACGGTGGAGGCGAACTCGGCGTAGCACAGCGCCGCCAGTCCGCAGACGATGCCGGCGAGGACGAACGACAGGGCCACGGAGGGGCCCGCGCTCTCCTTGGCGACCTTGCCGGTGAGGACGAAGATGCCGGTGCCGATGACGACACCGACGCCGAAGACGGTGAGGTCGAGGGCGGAGAGCGACTTCTTGAGGACGTGTTCGGGTTCCTCGGTGTCCCGGATGGACTGCTCCACCGTCTTCGTCCGGAACACTCCGCTCCTGCCGCGGTCGTTCCGGGTCGGTCGTTCCGTGGTCATCGGCCCACCTCCACCAGTCGCGGCTCGCGCCGCCCCGCGGCCGCACCGCGTCGGCGCCGCACCGCGTCGTCCCTGAACTGAGCGAGTGTCCGCGATGTTCGGGGTTCGGCCCGGGGGGCCACAGCCTCCCTGCCGCCGGATTCACCCGATGGAGGTCAGGCGCGGGTATGCGCGGGGGCCGGCCGGACCAACCCGGGGGTGGTCCGACCGGCCCCGGTGGCGGATCGGAAGGGCACGACGCGGCCGGCCGCGGGCCGGCGCGCACCGGCCGGTCAGTCGCGGACGGCCTCGGCGGGCTCGCCCGTCCCGTCCGTGCCCGGGAGCGGCGAGCCGCCGGCGGGCCCGGTGACGCCGTCCCCGACGGAGGTCCCGTCCAGCTTGGCGACCAGGCCGGTGACCTGGCGGGCGATGTCCGGGGCGGTCAGCCCGATCTCGGCCATGACCTCCTTGCGGGAGGCGTGGTCGAGGAAGCGCGGCGGGATGCCGAAGTCGCGCAGCGGCAGGTCGACGCCGGCGTCGCGGAGCGCCTGGGCGACGGCCGAACCGACGCCGCCCACCCGGCCGTTGTCCTCGACGGTGACGACGACGCGGTGCTCCCGGGCCAGGCCGGGCAGCGCCTCGTCGACCGGCTTGACCCAGCGCGGGTCGACGACGGTGGAGGAGATGCCCTGCTTGTCGAGGAGGTCGGCGATCTCCAGGCACATCGGGGCGAGGGCGCCGACGGAGACGATGAGGACGTCCGCGCGGCCGATGTCGTCCGCCGGGCGGCGGAGCACGTCCATGCCGCCGACGCGGCCGACGGCCTCGACGGCCGGGCCGACCGTGCCCTTGGAGTAACGCACGACGGTGGGGGCGTCGTCGACCTCGACGGCCTCGCGGAGCTGGGCGCGGACCTGGTCGGCGTCGCGCGGGGCGGCGATCCGCAGGCCGGGGACGACCTGGAGGATCGACATGTCCCACATGCCGTTGTGCGAGGCGCCGTCGTCGCCGGTGACGCCGGCCCGGTCGAGGACGAAGGTGACGCCGCACTTGTGCAGGGCCACGTCCATCAGGACCTGGTCGAAGGCGCGGTTGAGGAAGGTGGCGTAGACGGCGAAGACCGGGTGCAGGCCGCCCGTCGCCAGGCCGGCCGCCGAGGTGGCCGCGTGCTGCTCCGCGATGCCGACGTCGTAGACGCGGTCGGGGAACTCCTTCGCGAACTTGCCGAGGCCGACCGGCTGCATCATGGCGGCGGTGATCGCGACGATGTCCTCGCGCTCGCGGCCGAGGGCGACCATCTCGTCGCCGAAGACGGAGGTCCAGCTGGCGCCGGAGGCGGCGACCGGCAGGCCGGTGTCGGGGTGGATGACGCCGATGCCGTGGAAGCGGTCCGCCTCGTGCTGCTCGGCCGGCTGGTAGCCGCGGCCCTTCTCGGTGAGGCAGTGGACGATCACGGGGCCGTTGAAGCGCTTGGCGCGCTGGAGGGCGGACTCCAGGGCCTCGATGTCGTGGCCGTCGATCGGGCCGACGTACTTCAGGCCCAGGTCCTCGAACATGCCCTGCGGGGCGATGAAGTCCTTGAGGCCCTTCTTGGCGCCGTGCAGCGTCTCGTAGAGCGGCTTGCCGACGACCGGCGTGCGCTCCAGCAGGTCCTTGCCGCGGGCCAGGAAGCGCTCGTAGCCGTCCGTGGTGCGCAGGGTGGCCAGGTGGTTGGCGAGGCCGCCGATGGTGGGCGCGTAGGAGCGCTCGTTGTCGTTGACGACGATGACGAGCGGGCGGTCCTTGGCGACGGCGATGTTGTTCAGCGCCTCCCAGGCCATGCCGCCGGTGAGGGCGCCGTCGCCGATGACGGCGACGACGTGCCGGTCTTGGCGGCCGAGCACCTGGTTGGCCTTGGCGAGACCGTCGGCCCAGCCCAGGACGGTGGAGGCGTGGCTGTTCTCGATGACGTCGTGCTCCGACTCGGCCCGCGAGGGGTAGCCGGAGAGGCCGTCCTTGGCCCGGAGCCGGGAGAAGTCCTGGCGGCCGGTGAGCAGCTTGTGCACGTACGCCTGGTGCCCGGTGTCGAAGAGGACCTTGTCCTTGGGCGAGTCGAAGACGCGGTGCAGGGCGATGGTGAGCTCGACCACGCCGAGGTTGGGGCCGAGGTGACCACCGGTCTTGGAGACGGCGTCGACGAGGAAGGTGCGGATCTCCGCGGCCAGCCGGTCGAGCTGCTCGGGGCTCAGCCGGTCAAGATCGCGCGGTTCCCTGATGCGGGTCAGCAGGGCCACCCGTGCCTCCTTAAGCTGTCGAGCTTTTGCCGGTCGGTCGAGTCTAATCTTCCGCTTGGGATGGCGGTGAACGGGTGAGGCGATGTTTGTCACCCGGATGCTCGGTTCCCGGCCGGGGCCCGGAGGTGGGGGTGCCCCGGTCCCACCCCTTCGCCGCTTCCTGGGGCTGCGCCCCAGCCCCCCTTCGCGGCTTCGCCGCTCGTCCTCAAACGCCGGACGGGCTGTTTTCAGCCCGTCCGGCGTTTGAG
>NZ_JBPQTX010000395.1:0-5749 GCF_051386555.1 Streptomyces sp. URMC 126 | reverse complement strand
CCCCTCCACCTCCACCCGAACCCCCTCATCCCGCGTATTGACGACCACGACCACGTCCCGCGACGCGAGCGCCAGGACCCCGGCTCCCCGGACGTCCGGCCGCCGTACCTCCTTGCCCGGCGGGAACTCGCGGGCGAACCGGGAGAGCAGGTCCATCATGGGCAGCCGCTCCCCGCCCCCGCCGAGCTCGGTGGGGGTCCAGAGGCAGCCGGGGCAGGCGCCGGACGTGCCCTCCGGGTTCCAGTAGAAGGCGGCGGAGACACCGGCCTCGGCCATGTGCATCATGGCGGTGGCCTGGACGGCGACGCGGTGGTCCTCGGTCCAGCCGGCCCGGTTGTCGCGGGCGTCGGGCGGTTCGACGTACCACTCGGCCCACCAGACGGGCAGCCCGGTGGCCTTCCGGAGCCACGCGGTGACGTCGGCGAACTTGCGGGTGGCGCGGAACTCGTCGGGGAGGAGCCGGTCCCCGTCCCGGGTGTAGCTGGAGCCGTCGACGACGACGAAGTCGGCGCCCGCCTTGTGCTTGTTCCAGTACGTCAGGGCGTCGACGGAGCGCTGGTCGACGATGCCCCACGGCCCCTGGAGCGCCGAGACGTTGGACGCGGCGCCGGGTGCGTTGCTGTCCATCACCACGTACGGCCCGCCGATGAGGACGTCGTCCCGCTGTTTTCTGATCTCCTCGTAGACGAGGTTGTAGAGCTCGGTGTAGCCCTCGTAGTTCCAGCGTTTGCGGGATTCGTCGTAGAAGCCCTTGAGTTCGTTCCAGACGATGAAGTGATGAATGTCCGGGTAGCGCTTGGCGACGACGCCGGCGAGCCGCGCGAAGTCGCGGTAGTGGTCCCGGTCCGGGGCCTTCTCCAGGGACTTCTGGGACCAGTCGGTGCGCGCGCCGCCGCCCTTCATCCAGTCGGGGGCGCAGCAGAGGGTGAGCACCGGGGTGCCGCCCGAGCGGCGCATCAGGGCGACGCGGCGGTCGAGGTCGGTGAAGTTGTAGGTGCCGGGGCGGGGTTCGGGGTTGTCCGCGCCCCAGCCCATGATGTGCTGGTTCTGCGGCAGGGACTCGGCCGCGAGCAGCTTGGCGGCGGTCCGCCGGGCCGTGTCCCCGCCGCGGTCGGCGCTGTACTGGGTGTGGGTGAAGCCCCAGCCGACCTCGGCCCGCTCGTCGTACGGCCCGCCGTCCCGGGAGTGCCAGTCGGCGAGGATCGCCGCGAGCAGCAG
The DNA here is from genome assembly GCF_051386555.1 of Streptomyces sp. URMC 126. Taxonomy (NCBI): domain Bacteria; kingdom Bacillati; phylum Actinomycetota; class Actinomycetes; order Kitasatosporales; family Streptomycetaceae; genus Streptomyces; species Streptomyces sp. URMC 126. Next base: position 4,531 of record NZ_JBPQTX010000395.1, on the reverse strand, counting down.
GGCCAGGGCGCAGGCCACGACCGTGAGCAGGGCGGTCAGCCGCCACCGCCCCCGTTTCGGCAACGCCGGTCCCCCGGCATGACGTCCCATCACCGGCCAGCGTATCGGCCGGAGGGGCCGGTCCGGGGGCTTCCGCCGGAACGGTGGTCACCCGGCGGGCGGGCGGCCGGCCTCCGGACCCCGCCCGTCCGCCGTCCGTCCGCCCCTCAGTCCCTCCGTCCGTCCGCCCCTCCGTCCATCCACCCGCGGGTCTCCCCACTCGTCCGTCCGTCCCCTGGGTACCCGTACTCAGGTGCGATTGAGTAAGCCGTCCCTGTCGGCGGACGGGACCCGTGGCGTGGAATCGTCACATGGAGAAACACCCGCCCCAGGAGCCGACCGTCGCCGCCGCCGATACCCCGACCGCCAAGGCCGGCCCCGTGGTGGTGGTCCGGCGGTGGCTCGTCCTCGCGGCCGTGATCGGACTGGTCTTCTGGGTGAGCACCGCGGCGCCCGGCTTCTTCGAGGATCTCCAAGGCGGCCGCATACGCTCCGCGGCGGACTACCGCACGCAGGACATCAGGACCCGCGAGGCCGGGAAGACGACCGTCGCCCGCCTCCGCCCCGGCTCCGGCAAGGCCGACGGGATGCGCAAGGAGGGCAGCACCTCCTGCGTCGACGACATGGGGTTCGACGGTGACGGGGTGACCCGGGACCAGCCGCACTACGTCTGGCCCCTGGACTACGCCCGCGAGGCCGACTACCTGGCGGACCTCGACAAGGTCCGCGCGGCGTGGCGGGAGCACGGCTGGGAGGTCCGGGACACCCAGGAGGAGACGGATCAGGACTCCCCCCGGCGGGAACGGCGTTGGCCGGGCATCCACACCGTCGCCGACCACGGCATCACCCTCTCCATGAGCCCCGACCGGTTCACGAACAAGCCCACCCTGTCGGCCGACGGCGGCTGCGTCCGCTACCGGGAGGAACAGGGCGTAGCCGCCCGCGAGCGCTCCGGCGCGGCCGACAGCGGCTCCCCCGCCCGGAAGGGCACCCTCACTTACGACGACGGCGTCCGCGTCTCCATCGGCCCGGTCCGGGCCGTCACCCCTTCCCCGGCCGGGGAAGGCGACGCGGCCCCGGCCGCGCACGCCTACAGCGTGCCCGTCACCGTGACGAACGGCAGCGGCGCCCCGGTGGAACTGCGCAGCTACGACGTGGGGAGTTACGAGAACGCGAACCCCGGCCTCCGGAACCCGGTCCCCTACTCCCCGGAGCTCGCTTCCTCGACACCGGTCAGGGTGGCGGAGGGGGAAACGACGCACCTGGAGCTGGTGTACTCGGCGGACAAGGAACTGTCGCGTCTGCGGTTCACCTTCGCCCCGGGCGAGTTCCACCTGCCCTACCAGTGGGCGCTGTCGATCCCCTGAGCCGGGGCGGCCGGCCGGCCGGGGGCTCGAAGCGGCGCAGGGCCCGTACGGCGTCCGTCAGCCCAGCCCCCGTTAACGCCGTAACCCCCGTCAGTCCCCGTACACCGCCCGCAGCGCCTCCTCCGCCGCGGCCAGTGCCGCCTCCCGGCCGAGGCCGAGGCGGTGGGCCCGTTCGGCGTAGGCGCGGGCGGCGGCCGCGGCCTCGCGGTCGGCGGTGTCGCCGGGGGCGGCGACGAAGGTGCCGTTGCGGCCGTGGGTCTCGATCACGCCGTCGGCCTCCAGGGCCCGGTAGGCCTTGGCCACCGTGTTGGCGGCGAGGCCCAGTTCCTCGGCGAGGCCGCGGACCGTCGGCAGCCGGTGGCCGACGGGCAGCGCGCCGGAGCGGGCCCGGTCGGCGATGTGGGCGCGGATCTGCTCGTAGGGCGGTTGGGGCGCTTCCGGATCGACGGTCAGGTGCAAGGCCACGTGGGTCTCCTGGCTGGCTGGACGGTGTGCGCCCTCCATTGTGCGCCGACGGGCGGCCGGAACCGGAGGACCCCGCCCCGCGGCCGGCACTCCCCCCGGGCCGCCGTCCCCGGGACCGCCCGCCGCCCTCTCACAGCCGCAGGTCGATCCCGCCCGTCCGAAGCCACGTGTCCAGGTTGAGGACGAGTTCGACGGCTCCCCGGTAGCGGTCGCCGGACTCCTCCGCGAGGGCGTCCCGGAGCGCGTCCTCGCGGAGCAGCGGCCGGACGGGGGCGTCCCGGTCGGCGAGGACTTCGCGGAGCTCGGCGCGGAGGGCGGCGCCGTAGCGCGGGTCCTGGGTGGCGGGGTAGGGGCTCTTGACGCGGTCGGCGACGACGTCGGGCAGCACGTCGCGGACGGCGGCGCGCAGCAGGGACTTCTCGCGCCCGTCGAACGTCTTCATCGACCAGGGGGTGTTGAAGACGTACTGGACCAGGCGGTGGTCGCAGAAGGGCACCCGTACCTCCAGGCCGGTGGCCATGCTGGCCCGGTCCTTGCGGTCGAGGAGGATCTGGACGAAGCGGGTGAGGTGGAGGTAGCAGACCTCGCGCATACGCCGTTCGAGGCCGGTCTCGCCGGGCAGCCGGGGCACCTCGTCGAGGGCCTCGCGGTAGCGGGCGTCGACGTACGCGGGCAGGTCGACGGCGTCGAGGACGTCCTTGCCGAGCAGCGCGACCAGGGCGCTGTCGCCGCCCGCGAAGGTGTGGGCGACGCCGGCCGCGACCCAGGGGAAGGTGTCGGCGTGCACGGCCGCCGGGTCGTGGAACCACCGGTAGCCGCCGAACACCTCGTCGGCGGACTCCCCCGAGAGGGCGACCGTGGACTGTTCGCGGATCGCCTTGAACAGCAGGTAGAGCGAGGTGTCGCCGTCGCCGAAGCCGGTGGGCAGGTCGCGGGCGGTGAGGACGGCCCGGCGGTGGCCGGGGTCCATCAGGTCGGCGGTGTCGAGGACGATGTCCCGGTGGTCGGAGCGCACGTGCTCGGCGAGGGCGTGGGCGTACGGGCCGTCGGGCGTGCCGCGCAGGTCGTTCGGGACGAAGTGGTCGGTCTGGCCGGCGAAGTCGACGGAGAAGGAGCGGACGGGTCCGCGGCCCGCCGCCGCGAGGCCCCTGGCGGCGAGCGCGGTGACGGCGGAGGAGTCGAGTCCGCCGGAGAGCAGGGTGCAGAGCGGGACGTCGGCGATCAGCTGGCGGGCGACGATGTCGTCGAGGAGTTCCCGGACGCGCGCGACGGTGGTGGGGGTGTCGTCGGTGTGCTCGTGCGCCTCCAGCGCCCAGTAGCGCCGGACGACGGTCCGCACGGTGGTCCCGTCCCGGCGGATCCGGACGGTGTGGCCGGGCCGCACCTCGTGCGTCCCGTCGTAGACGCCGTGGCCCGGCGTCTTGACGAACGCCAGCACCTCGGCGAGCCCCTCGGCGCCGACGCTCGCGGGCACGGCAGGGTGGGCGAGGACGGCCTTCTGCTCGGAGCCGAAGACGACGCCGTCGGGGGTGGGGTGGTAGTAGAGCGGCTTGATGCCCATCCGGTCGCGGACGAGCAGCAGTTCCTCGGTGCGCGGGTCCCAGAGGGCGAACGCGAACATGCCGTTGAGGCGCTCGGTGAACGCCTCGCCCCATTCGAGGTAGGCGTGCAGGACGACCTCGGTGTCGCTGCTGGTACGGAACGTGTGGCCGCGGCCGGCGAGTTCGGCGCGCAGCTCGCGGTAGTTGTAGACCTCGCCGCTGTAGGTGAGGGCGAGCCGGGTGCGGCCGTCGTGCTCGACGAGCATCGGCTGCCGGCCGCCCTCGATGTCGATCACGGCCAGCCTGCGGTGGCCGAACGCGGCGTGGGTGTCCTGCCAGATCCCCGAGGCGTCGGGGCCCCGGCACTCCATCGTCCGCGTCATCGCCTCCAGCGCGGCGCGCGCTCCGGCGGTGGTGAGGTCCTGGTCGTAAGCGATCCATCCGGTGATGCCGCACATGCGCGGTGTCCCCTTTCGGCAGTCGCCCGGGAGCGCTCGCGAGCGCGCCGGGGCATGGCTCGACCCCCGTCCGACGCGGACCGCCGCCTTCCGCGGCCGTCCGCGTCCGCGACGCTACGCCTTATAGATGCATGTACCAACCATGCGAATGGAAAACGTTTCGCAAACCGCTCCACCGCGCCCTACGGTTCGCCGCATGCACCTGACAGTCCGGGAGTTCACCCCCGCCGACGCGGAACCCGTCGCCGAAGGCCGCCGCGCGGCGGTCCCCTTCATGATCATCACCGCCGACATGCTGCTCTGGGAGCTGCGGAACGCCCCACCGGAACAGCGCTACCGGCTGCTCGTCGCCGAGGCGGACGGACGGATCGCCGGCAGCGCCCGCGTGGGCCTGTACACGGACGGCGAAGCGCGGGCGCACGGCCGGGCGTTCGCCTCCCCGTACGCCGACCCCCGGCTGGGCGGCCCGACCGCCGCGGCCGTCACCTCGGCGCTGCTCCGGGCGGCCGAGGAATACCTCACCGGGCTCGGCGCCCGCTCCGTCTACATCTGGGCGAACGACGACGGCCACTCCCCCGCCCTCGCGGAGGCCCACGGCTACCGCCGCCTCCGCCGGGCCGGCTTCCTCCGGCTCGACCTCGCCCACACCCCGCCGCACCCC
>NZ_JBPQTX010000394.1:0-5753 GCF_051386555.1 Streptomyces sp. URMC 126 | reverse complement strand
CGGTGCCCGAGGTCCTGCGGCTGGTGGGCGCGCGGGACGCGGGCGAACAGCTCGGCGGCCAGCTCGAAGGCGTCGCGCAGGCCGTAGCGTCCGGCGATCTGTTCGCTGGTCAGGCCGTCGGCTTCCAGGACGGCGGCGATCTCGTCGGGGTGGACGGCGGCGGCGCAGACGTCGTGGAGTTCGCGGGCGAGTTCGTCGATCGGGTCGGGCCCGTTCCCCGGCCGGAGCCGGGGCCGGGGTACGGCGGTGAGGTCGGGGACGGCCTCGGGGTCGGGCGGTACGAGACGCAGCGGTCCGCTCATCCGGCACCGCCGGCGGCCAGGGCCATGGCGGGCGTCCGGAAGGGGACGGCCGGGGCGGGAGCGGTGGAGGGCCGGCGCCGGGAGGCGGCGAGGTCGTGGTAGATCTCGCGGAAGGCGCTGATGGTCTGCCGCAGGGTGAACTGCTCGATGACCCGAAGCCGCGCCGACTCGCCCATGCGGGCGCGCAGTTCGGGGTCGTTCAGCAGGGTGAGGGCGGCCTCGGCCATGCTCTCGGGGTCGCGGGGCGGGACGACGAGGCCGCTGTCGCCGACGGCCTCGCGCACTCCGCCCACGTCCGTCGAGACCGTGGCCCGGCCGCAGGACATGGCCTCGATGAGGGTGAACGGGAAGCCCTCGCTGATGCTGGAGAGCATGACGACGTTGCCGGCCGCGTAGGCGTCACGGATGTCCTCGACACGGCCCTCGAAGGTGACGGCGTCCCCCACCCCGAGCTCGGCCGCCAGCTTCTCGCAGGCGGTCCGGTAGCCCTCGCCGCCGCGCGGGGTGCCGCCGAAGAGCCGCAGCCGGGCGTCGGGGACCTGCCGTTGGACTAGGGCGAAGGCGCGGATGAGCGTGTCGAGGCCCTTGATGGGGTCGACGCGGCCGGCCCAGCTGAGCGTGGGCACCTCCGGTTCCGGCCCGGCGGGCGGGAACGCGGCGGGGTCCACGCCGTTGTAGACGGTGCGGATGCGGTCCGGCGGGGTGCCGCCGTGCTCCTCCCAGCGGCGGTTGTAGCGGTTGCCGGGGGTGACGAGGGCGGCGCACCGGTAGGACTCGACGGCGAGCTGCCGGAAGAGGCCGAGCATCAGCGCCTTGACCGGCCAGCGGTAGGGCTCGGTGCGGAACCCGAGGTAGCGCTCGCGCAGGTAGATGCCGTGTTCGGTGAGGAGGAACGGGGTGCCGTGGCGGTGGTGGGCGACCAGCCCGGGGACGGCCGCGAGGCCGCCGCTGACGGCGTGGGTGATGCCGTCGGCGGGGACGTCGGCGGCCAGCGGGCGCAGCGCGTGTTCCAGCAGGTCGGTGGCGGTGAGCGCGTCGTGGAGGGTGGGCCGGGCGGCGGCGGTGGCCAGGGCGGGCCGGTTCCAGACCTTGACGAGGAGTCGGACGGCCGCCTCGCCCTGGAGGAGGGCCGGCAGGGTGCCGCCGGCGGCGTGGTCGGCGAGCCGGTGGAAGGCGGGGGCGAAGTCGTCCTCGTGCGCCGGGTCGAGGAGGGAGAGCAGGAAGCGCTCGTACCCGGCGAGGAAGACGCGCAGGGCCCGGCCGCGGGGCGGGCGGCCGGCGGGCGTGGTGCCCCACAGCGGCAGGGCGTCCACGCGCCGGACGTTGGGCGGCAGGGTCCAGGCGAGCCGCTCCTGTCCGGTGCCCGTGACGGCGATGATCCGGAAGGGAATGTCGGGCATGCCCTGCACCAGCTGGTCGCACCAGACGCTGACCCCGCCGTGGCTGTGGGGGTAGGTCCCCTCGGTGAGCAGGGTCACCGAGGGGGCGTCGGCCGCGGGTGCGGCAAGGGGTCCGTGCATGGATATTCGGTTTCTCCGCGAGAGACGGTGGGGCGTGGGGACGGGTGCACGGAGGTACGGCGGTGCTCAGCGCCGGGGGCCGTCGCCGGCGCCGCGCGGGACCCGGTGGCCGGTGCCCGCCGGTACCGGCAGGGCGGGGGCGGGCGCCTGGACGCGGACGGCCGCGCCGGTGGCGTGCGGTGCGGCGGGCGTCCCGGCGGCGGGGAGGGTGAAGACGGCGGCGTCCTGGCCTGCGGCGGGTGCGGCCCAGCCGGCGCGCCGCCCGGCGTAGGCGTCGCCGAAGGGCACGGAGGTGCCGTTCTTCGCCTGGGTGGTGCCGTCGGGCAGGGTGAGGGTGGTCTCGACGCCGGCGGGCGCGGTGACGGTGACGGTGTTCCCGGTGCGGTAGGCGGTGACCTTGCCGGCGTCGACGGCGGCGGCCCAGGCGGCGCGCTTGCTCATCTCGGTGCCGATGTCGCTCATGCGGAGGCTGACCAGCGGGGTGTTGTCGGCGAAGAGCGCGGTGTGGTCGGCGAGGACCCTCTCCAGGACCTGGTAGCCGATCCGCTCCTCGGCGAGGTTGGACTGGTGCATGAAGTGCGGGCGCGGGTCGTTGGAGAGGACGTGCCCGAGGGCGATCCGGGCCTCCAGGGGCGCGATGTAGGAGGCGAAGCCGGTCTTGGTGTCGAGCGGGGCCTTGAGGCAGGTGGTGACGGTGGAGTTCTCGCAGATGCCGCTGCCGCCGTCGGCCTTCCTCGTGTAGAGCCAGTTGTACTCGTCGGTCTGCTCGGCGGCCTTGCCCACGTTGTAGTAGACGTTCATCGGGTAGCGCGAGACGGTCAGCGCGGGCCCGACCCGGCGCTGGCGCGGCTCGCGGGAGCTGTCGCTGGCCACCCACTTGACGCCGGTGCGGGTGAGGGCGGTGGGCAGGCCGGGGTTGTCGTCCTTCTGCTGCGGCAGGGTGCGCAGGCCGGAGTGCTCACCGGTGACGAGCTCGTCGGGGTCGACCTTGAGGCCGCGGGCGGCGGCCCAGGAGAGGTTCTGGGCGATCTCCTGGGTGACCTTCTGCTCGTCCACCCAGCGGATGCGGCCGAAGAGGTCGGTGGAGCACTTCCAGGGGACGACGTTGGTGTTCTGCACGCAGCCGAGGAAGGCGTGCGTGTAGGTGTGGTTGAGCCAGCGGAAGGACTGCTGGTCGGCGACGAACCGGTCGAGCAGCGGGTCGCGTCCGCCGCCCTCGTTGGCGCGGTACTCCTCGCTGCCGACGCCGTTGAACGCGAAGTCCAGGGGCAGGTTGTGGCTCTTCGACCACTCCTTGGCGTACTCGGCGTCGGCGGCGGTCATCCGGATCGGCGGGGCGTCGGGGGACGGGTTGCCGGGGCAGTCCACGTCGCCGGGGGTGCACTTGCGCTTGCTGTCCCAGCGGTCGTCGGAGGCGAAGAGGTCGTCGACGTGGACGCCGAGGTAGTTCCGCGAGGCGCCGAGGTGGACGCCCTGGGTGAGCCATTCGACGATGCCGCGGGAGACCAGCCGGAACTGGGTCTGGTACTGGTTGGCGACGCAGGTGACGACGAGTTCGCTGCGGCCGTCGTGGGTGTACTGGCCGATCAGCGAGCCGCGCGAGGAGGTGCCGGGGATGGGAGCGTCGACGTACGTGGTGAAGGTGGCGCCGTCGTCCTGCTTCTCCAGCGGGGTGGAGAGGTAGCCGTAACTCTCGTTGACGTCGGCGTCGTTGTTCTCGAAGGGGACGTTCTTCTTCAGATAGCCGAAGGGTCCGCCGGCGCCCTCGGCGGTGACGGTCGCGGTCTTGCCGTCCAGGGGGCCGCTCCAGCCGTGCTCCTGGGCGGCGTTGAGGCCGACGGCGGGCCGGGCGTAGGTGTAGGCGTCCACCTGGCGGATGCCGAATCGTTTCTCGTATCCGGCCAGGGCGGCCATCTCCGGCGAACCGTCGCCGAAGGGATTGTCGTTGGGCAGCACGACGCCCTGGAATCTGGCGCGCGGTCTGCCGTCCACGGTGTCGCTGAGGTACGCCGCGTCGATGCGCGGCCGGCCGGCGTCCTTGAGGTCGACCTTGGTGTACGGCGTGCCGGCGGTGGTCAGTTCGGCGGCGATCGCCTCGACGGCGGGACCGCCGTCGTCGACGAGCAGAACCCGCAGGTCGACGCGGGGTACCGGCTCGTCGGCGCGGGCGCCGGCGGTGGGCAGCGCCAGCGCCGTCAGTGTCGCGGCGGCCCAGGCCGCGAGCAGACGTGTGGTACGTACCATGGTGCAACTCCCCCCTGCTGGGACGGCGATGACACGGCGGTGCCGTCCTCGTGGTGATGATGTCCGCGCGGGGTGGCCGGGCCCCGGCGCGCACGGGTGGTCGAACCCCCGGTTGTCCGGTCGCGCTCGGCCGGCTCCCCACGCCGGCCGCATTCGTCTCCCCGTCGCCCCGGTCGAGGGCGTGGGAGCGGGAGACGGCCGGGAGGCTCAGCCGCCCCTCGATCGCCCAGCCATATAGTGCGCCATGCCGGAACGCGGCGTATGTCGCACGGCACAGGAGACCACCGGCGTTTACCTGCGCCTGGCCGGAATCCGCCGTAGCACGGCGGTCGCGCGAGAGGACGGCGGCCTTCCGCCGGGCCACCCCGTCCACCGGGATGACCTGCCGCGACACCATGAAGCCCGGCTTCCGCACCCCCGTCTCACGAACATCAGTTCCCTTCGCTGCGGAAGCGGCGTGTGCCGCGAGATCGGCCTGATGACAACTGTCGGATTTGCCGGGTGTGTTCGGCCTCGCGACATACGACAACAGTCCACGATCCGCCGACGCCAGGACACCCCTGACGCCTCTCGCACCCCTCGACACCACCGCGCCCCTTGATGCTCCTTACTTTGTCATGGACATGGCACTCACTTGGCATGGACCAACCCCACCGGAAGTCATCCCATGCCCCTCCGGCCCCCTTCCGGACACCCCTCCGTCCGGCCCCGGGATCCGGAACGGCTCGGGTGGCGGCGCCCCGGCGGCTCGGGCAGGCTGCCGGCGAGGACCCGTACGGATCGCCCCTGACGCGCCCGGAGAGGGGACGGCCGGCGGACGCCCGTGTCGACCACGCGAACCGGGAAAGGACAGCGACCGTGGACAACGACACCGGCACACGCGCCGACGAGGTCGCGGACGCGGTGAAGACCGTACCGCTGACGCCCGCCGTGTACGCGTACCTGCTGGCGCAGGCCGAACCCCCGACCGCCGTCCAGGCCCGGCTCATCGAGCGCACCGGGGCCCTCGGGAAGGTGGCCACGATGCGGGTCCCGCACGAGCAGGCGGTGTTCTTCACCCTGCTCACCCGTATCGTCCGGCCGCGGCTGGTCGTGGAAGTGGGCACCTTCACGGGGTACGCGACGCTGGCGTTCGCGCTCGGGCTTCCCCCGGGCGGCAAAGTGATCACCTGTGACGTCTCGCCGGAGTACACGGCCGTCGCCCGTACGGCCTGGGCGGAGGCCGGCGTGGCCGACCGCGTCGACCTGAGGCTGGGCCCGGCGGCGGAGACCCTGCGCCGCCTGCCCCCGCACCCGGCGGTCGACCTCGTGTTCCTGGACGCCGACAAGCCGGGCTATCCCGACTACTGGGAAACGCTCGTTCCCCTGGTCCGCCCCGGCGGGCTGCTGCTCGCGGACAACGCGCTGTGGGGTGGTGAGACGGCGGCGCCCGACGCGCGAGACGACGCGCGCGCCCTCCGTTCGTTCAACGAACGGGTTCGCGCGGACAGCCGCGTCGAGTCGGTGGTGCTGCCCATCGCCGACGGCCTGACCTTCGCCCGCAAGCTCGACGACGGCGAGCGGCCCGGAGACGCGGCGCGGGACGCACGAAATCAGTGACGAGGCCGCGACCACCCGGGGGGGACCGACCGAGGAGGGCCGGCCGGGGCCGAGGCCCGCCCCCGCCCGTACACCGCTCCACCGGCAC
>NZ_JBPQTX010000393.1:0-5795 GCF_051386555.1 Streptomyces sp. URMC 126 | reverse complement strand
GGGGTTCGTTGCCGTGAGGGGTGCCCCGGTCCCGCCCTTTCGCCGTTTCCTGGGGGCGAGCCCCCAGACCCCCGAAACCGCGCTTCGCGCGGTTGTCCTCAAGCGCCGGACGGGCTGAGGTGCGCGCCCAAGGGCGCACTATCCAGTCCGTCCGGCGTTTGAGGACGAGCGGCGGAGCCGCGGGACCGGGGCCTACTTCCCCCGCGTCCACTCCAGCAGCGCGCCCCGCCCCCACGTCGTGATCACCCGCTCCGCCGGCACCCCGCACTCCTCCGCCCGAGCACACCCCAGCACCTGCCAGTCCAGTTGCCCCGGCGCGTGCGCGTCGCTGTCGATCGAGAACAGCGCCCCCGTCTCCAGCGCCAGCCGCATCAGCCGTCGCGGCGGGTCCAGCCGGTCCGGCCGGCTGTTGATCTCGACGGCGGTGCCGAAGCGGGCGCAGGCGGTGAAGACGAGTTCGGCGTCGAAGACGGACTCGGGCCGTTTGCCGCCGACGAGCCGGCCGGTGCAGTGGCCGAGGACGTCGACGAGCGGGTTGGCGACGGCGGCGACGAGCCGCCGGGTCATGCTCTCGGCGTCCATCCGCAGCTTGGAGTGGACGGAGGCGACGACCACGTCGAGCCGGTCGAGGAGCTCGTCCTCCTGGTCGAGGGAGCCGTCGGGGAGGATGTCGCACTCGATGCCGGTGAGCAGCCGGAAGCCGTTCCCCAGCCGCTCGTTCACCTCGGCGACGACGTCGAGCTGCTGCCGCAGCCGGTCGGCGGACAGGCCGCGGGCGATGGTCAGGCGGGGGGAGTGGTCGGTGAGGACGGCCCACTCGTGGCCGAGGTCGCGGGCCGCGCGGGCCATGACGTCGATCGGGCTGCCGCCGTCCGACCAGTCCGAGTGCAGGTGGCAGTCGCCGCGCAGGGCGGCCCGCAGCGCCGCGCCGCCTTCCGTGAGCGGCCGGTCCGCCTCCTGCTCCAGGCGGGCCAGGTAGGCGGGTACCTCGCCGCGCAGCGCCTCGGCGACGACGGCCGCCGTCTTGGGGCCGATGCCTTTGCGGTCGGTGAGCGACCCGCCCTCCGACCGGCGGCGCACCTCCTCGGCGGGCATCGCGGCGACGACGCCGGCCGCCGTGCGGAACGCCTGGACGCGGTAGGTCGGGGCCCCGTCGCGTTCCAGCAGGAAGGCGATGCGTTCCAGTGCCTCCACGGGGTCCATACGGGGTCACTCCTGTCTCGTGACGGTCTCGGGAAGCCGGTTCACCAGCCGGTTCGGGAGTCGGTTCAGGGCCGGCGCAGGGCGGCCGGCGGCAGGAACTCGCGTACCAGCTCGCGGTGCCACCACGCGCCGGTGGCGCGCAACTCGCGCCAGGTGGTGAAGCGGTAGAGGTAGAGCCGGGCGCGGACGTGGGCGGGCGGGGCGTCGGGGAACGGGTTGTGGCGGAGCAGCCGGAGCGTGTCCCGGTCGTTTTCGAGCAGTCGTTCGATGAACGGCCCGAACCAGTCCCGGGCGTAGGCCGGGGAGATCCCCGCGAACCACATCAGCCAGTCCAGCCGCAGATGCCACGGCGCGAACTGCCGGGGCAGTCGTCGCGGGTCGCCCGGCTTGCCCTTGAACCCGTACTCCCGCCACTCGGTCTCCGGCCCGAGGGCGGTGTCGGCCGTCCCCTCCACCACCACCTCGAAGCGGCTCCGGTTGACGCTGCCGAACGCGCCGTACGTGTTGACCAGGTGGTACGCGTTGAAGGACATGTTCATGCGCTGCCCGCGCGAGAGCAGGTTGCGCACCGGCCACCAGCTCAGCACGGCGACGAGTACGGTCACCGCGATCACCAGGACCTCGTACCAGACGGGCGCCGCGTGGGCGGGGGACGGCAGAGGGGAGTCCGGCAGGCCGAACAGGTCCGCCATCGCGTCGCCGTCCACCGCCGCGAAGGCCAGCACGATCGTCAGCCAGTTGAGCCAGGCGAAGTTGCCCGAGGCGACCAGCCACAGCTGGGTGACGATCACCAGCCCCGCCGCGACGCTCGCCACCGGCTGCGGCGCGAAGAGGCCGAACGGCACCACGAGCTGGGCGACGTGGTTGGCGGCCGTCTCCACCCGGTGCAGCGGCCGGGGGAGCCGGTGGAAGAACCAGCTCAGCGGGCCCGGCATCGGCTGGGTCTCGTGGTGGTAGTAGAGGCAGGTCAGATCGCGCCAGCAGCGGTCGCCGCGCAGCTTGATCAGCCCGGCGCCGAACTCCACCCGGAAGAGCAGCCAGCGCAGCAGGAACAGCACCAGCACCGGCGGATCCGTCCGCGCGTTCCCCAGGAACACCGCGAGGAACCCGGTCTCCAGCAGCAGGGACTCCCACCCGAAGGAGTACCACGTCTGGCCCACGTTGACGATCGACAGGTACAGCCCCCACAGCACCGCCCACATCAGCATCGACGTCCACAACGGCACCAGGTCGGCGGCGCCCGCCGCCACCGCGGCGGCCAGCAGCGCCCCGCCCCAGGCGCAACCCGCGAAGAAGCGGTCGGAATAGTGCCACCGGAACAGGGTGGGGACCCGGCGCGCGGGGACGTACTCCAGGAACCGGGGGACGGGCAGCATGCCGCGCTCCCCGATCAGCGCCCGGAACTGCAGCGCCGCCGAGGCGAAGGCGACCAGGTACAGGACGGCCAGTCCGCGCTGGAACACCAGCCGGCTCCACCCGTAACCGGAGGCCGTGAACCACTCCATGCCGTCCGAGTACCCCGCATGCCCTCACCGGCCGCGCGCTCGCCGCGAAGAAATCGAAGAAACGGACAAAAGATGGCAGAGTGAATCCATGGTTGATCGGGGAGCGACGCCTGCCTCCGGAGCGCTGCCGGACGACTGGCCCGCCCGCCCGGAGCACTGCCTCGCCCTCAACCACGTCGGCACCTTCGACTGGGACCTGCTCAGCGGACGGCTCCACCTCGACCCCATCGCCCTCGACATCCTCGGCATGCCGCCCGACGCCTTCCACGGGAACATCGCCGACCTCGCCGCCCGGGTGCCGCGGGCCGACGGCGCCCGCCTCGACGCCCTGGTCGCCCGGGCCCTGAAGGACGGCAGCGAGAGCTACGGCGCCTACCACCGGGTGCGCTGCCCCGACGGGCTGCGCTGGGCCTACACCCAGGGCCGCATCGAACGGGACGCGGCCGGCCGCCCCTGCCGCATCCTCGGCGTCCTCCGGGAGGCGAACGAGGAGCTGCGCCTCCCCGGCCGGCCCGGCGAGCGGAACGGCGACCGCCGCCACCAGACCACCGTCGTCGAGACCATCACCGCGGCCCTCGCCCACGCCAGGACCGTCCAGGACGTCATCGACTTCTTCAAGGACGCCCGCGCCGTCGAACACCTCGGCTCCGACCTCCTCGTCCTCGGGCTGATCGAGTCGGGACGCGTCCACCTCGTCGCCGAGGGCCCGGCCGAGCACTTCATCCCCGGCACCCGCTACACCCGCATCGACGACGACTTCCCGATGAGCGAGGTCATCCGCACCCTGACCCCGCGCTTCATCGAGTCCCGCGAGGAGTGGGCCCGCTGCTACCCCTGGCTCTGGGAACGGATCAAGGACATCGGCATCTCCTCGGCCGCCTACCTGCCGCTGATCGCCCAGGCCCGGCCCATCGGCGCGCTCGGCCTGCTCTACCGCGAGGCCCGCGGCTTCACCCAGCAGGAACGCAACCTGTTCATCGCCCTCAGCAGCAGCCTCGCCCAGAGCATCGCCCGCGCCATGCTCTTCGACCAGGAGCACGACCTGGCCGAGGGCCTCCAGCAGGCCATGCTGCCGCGCCGGATCCCCGAGGTGCCCGGCGCCCAGATCGCCGTCCGCTACCGCTCGGCCCGGATGGGCCGGGACATCGGCGGCGACTGGTACGACGTCGTCCCACTGCCCGGCGGCCGGGTCGGCGCCGTCATCGGCGACGTCCAGGGCCACGACACCCACGCCTCCGCCGTCATGGGCCAGCTCCGCATCGTCCTGCGCGCCTACGCGGCCGAGGGGCACTCCCCGGGCACGGTCATGGCCCGCGCCTCCGCCTTCCTCCACGAGCTGGACACCGACCGCTTCGCCACCTGCGCCTACGCCGAGGCCGACCTGGCCACCGGCGCGGTCCAACTGGTCCGCGCCGGGCACATAGACCCACTGCTCCGGCACGCCGACGGCACCTCGCGCCGGCTGCCCGTCGCCGGCGGCCTGCCGCTGGGCCTGTCCGCCGAGTTCGGGCGGCTCGACTACCCGGTGACCACGGTGGAGCTCGAACCCGGCGAGACGCTGATGATGTTCACCGACGGCCTGGTCGAACAGCCCGGCTCCGACCTCGACGAGGGCATCCGGCAGCTCGCCGGGCTCGTCGAGGAGGGCCCCGACGACCTGCACGACCTCGCCGACCGGCTGTGCGACGTGGTCGAGGAACGCGTCGGCGAGGACGACATGGCCATCCTGCTGCTGCGCCGGCAGGGCAGCGTGGCCCGCCCGGGCGGGCGGCTCCAGCAGCACATCGCGCCCGCCGACCCCGAAGCCCTGTCCGCCGCCCGGCACATGATCCGTACGGCTGTCCGCGCCTGGGGCATCCGGGACCGGGCCGACGACATCGAGCTCGCCGCCGACGAACTGGCCACCAACGCCCTGCTGCACACCGACGGCGCGGCCGTGGTGACCATCCGCATGGTCCCCGGCGCCGAACGCCGCCTCCGCGTCGAGGTCGAGGACCGCTCCAGCGCCCTGCCCCGCCGCCGTGAACCGGGCGAGTCGGGCGTCTCCGGGCGCGGCCTGCTGCTCGTCGACCGGCTCGCGGACGTCTGGGGCGTGGAGTCGCGGGGGAGCGGCAAGTCCGTGTGGTGCGAGTTCGCCCTGGGGCCGGTCCGGGAGGACGCCGGGTCACCGGAGGGGCGGAGTCCGTAGGGCCGCTCGGACGGTGCCTGCCGGGCGGCAGGTAGCGTGCCGCCATGGACACTTCCGGTGGAGACACCACGCGAACGGCCGTCATGGCGACGGCCCGTCAACTGCTCGGCGAGACCGGGGCGGCCGGCGTCACACCCGACGCCGTGGCGCGGGCGAGCGGCATGTCCGCCGCCGAGGTCGCGGGCCTCTTCCCGCACCGGGACGATCTGCTGACCGCCCTGCTGATCGACGCCTACGACACCTCCGCCACCGCGCTGGAGGAAGCGGACGGGCGGGCCCGCGAGGCCGGGGCGCCGGCCGGCGCGCGGCTGCTGGCCGTCGCCCGCGCCGCGCGGGCCTGGTCCCTCGCGCACCCCGACGAGTTCGCCCTGCTCTACGGGTCGCCCGTGCCGGGCTACCACGCCCCGCCGGAGACCGTCCCGCCCGCCGCGCGCACCCCCTCGGTGCTGGCCGGTGTCCTGCGGGCCGCGCTGGAGAACGGCGAACTGACCCCGCCCCGCCGGGCCGTGCCCGGGCCGCCCCTGATCCGTCCGGAGGCGGTGGCCCTGTTCGGCGAGGCCCCCGGCGAGCCGTTCGCGGACCTCATCGAACGCGGGATCGTGCTCTGGAGCGGCCTGATCGGCCTGCTGTCCTTCCAGGTCTTCAGCCGCACCCACGACAGCGTCCACGACCAGGCGGCGTTCTTCGACTACGCCGTCGCGGTGGTGGCGGAGGGCGTCGGCCTGGTCGTTCCGGCGGGAGACACGGGAGCCCGCTGACGCCGGAGGCCGTGCCGCCCTCGTGCGAACCGGTTCCGTGCCGCGCCGGGCGCGGAACCGGTGACGAGACCGCGTCCTCGCGCGGCAGGGAATTCCTCCCGGAGGGGGGGCGCCACATCAGGCGCCCCCGCCCCGTACGCC
>NZ_JBPQTX010000392.1:0-5836 GCF_051386555.1 Streptomyces sp. URMC 126 | reverse complement strand
CCCCCGTCCCCCTCGGTACGCCCCTCGTCGAGGCCCGCGCGCTGCGGGTGCGGCTGGGTGGGCGGGTGGTCGTGGACGGCGTCGACCTGTCCGTCGGTGCCGGAGAGGTGGTCGCGCTCGTCGGGCCCAACGGCGCCGGGAAGTCGACCCTGCTCGGGGCGCTGGCGCACGACCTGCCGGCCGACGGCGGCGAGGTGCGGGTCGACGGGCGGCCGGCCGGCGGCTGGACGGCCCGGGAACTGGCCCTGCGGCGCGCCGTGCTGCCGCAGTCGGCGGAGCTGTCGTTCCCGTTCACCGTCGAGGAGGTGGTGCGGATGGGCCGCGCGCCCTGGGCCGGGACCCCGGCGGCGGACGAGGACGACGAGGCCGTGCGGGAGGCCATGGACCTGACCGAAGTGGCCGGATTCGCCCCCCGCCCGTTCACCGCTCTCTCCGGTGGCGAACGGGCCCGGGTCGCGCTGGCGCGGGTGCTGGCGCAGCGCGCCCGGCTGTTGCTGCTCGACGAACCGACGGCCGCGCTGGACCTGCGCCACCAGGAACTGGTGCTCCGGGTCTGCCGTCGGCGGGCGGCGGCCGGTGACGCGGTGGTGGTCGTTCTGCACGACTTGGGGCTGGCCGGGGCGTACGCGGACCGGGTGGTGGTGCTGCACGCCGGGCGGACGGCGGCGGACGGGCCGCCCGGCGAGGTCTTCGATCCGGCCCTGCTCGGCCGGGTGTACGCGCACCCGGTCGAGGTGATCCGGCACCCGGTCAGCGGCGACCCCCTGGTGACTCCGGTGCGGGAGGGCCGGACGGGCCGAGGCGACTCGCGAGGGACGGACCGCCCGGCCGAGCTGGTCCGCGTGGAGCGGACTCGTCAAACAGAAGTTCCCGACCGATCACCGCCCGGCCGTAACAGGGATGACGCGACGGGCTGAAGTGATCAAGCAGACGGATGGGGCAAGATTTTGCCGCATGAGAGCAGGATCACGTGCACTTTGGGGAACGACTCAGGCAAGGCTCAGATAAGTTAGGTCGGCCTTATTAAAGGTGCTTTTTCAGCCACATCGGCTCCCTTTGTGACGGAGATGTGATGAAAGAGCAGGTATTCCGCCTTCCGAGCACGCCTGGAGCCCCTATGCGAGCCCTTCGCTCCTCCGCTGTCACCGTCGTCGCCGCGGCGGCGGCCCTGGCCGTCGTGTCCGGCTGCGCAGAGAAGTCGGACGCCGGCGATTCCGACGCGATACAGGTGACCGCCTCCGACGACAGCTGCGAGGTCTCGAAGACCTCGTTCCCCGCCGGCGACGTGAAGATCAACGTCAAGAACAAGGGCTCCAAGGTCACCGAGGTGTACGTCTACGCCGCGGACGACCGGATCGTCACCGAGCGGGAGAACATCGGCCCGGGCACCAAGGCCGAGATCACCGCGACGATCAAGAAGGCCGGTTCTTATGAAATCGCCTGCAAGCCGGGGATGAAGGGCGACGGAATCCGTCAGAAGATCACCGTCACCGGCGGCGACGGCAAGGAGAAGAAGACCGACCCGGCGCTCGACAAGGCCGTCGCGGAGTACCGCAAGTACGTCCAGGAGCAGGCCGACGCGACCATTCCGCTCGCGCGGAAGTTCGCCGATGCCGTCAAGGCGGGTGACCTCGACGCGGCGAAGAAGGCGTACGCCCCGTCCCGCCTCGGCTGGGAGCGGACCGAGCCCGTCGCCGAGTCCTTCGGTGACATCGACCCCAAGGTCGACGTCCGCGAGGACGGCCTGGAGAAGGACCAGAAGTGGACCGGCTGGCACAAGCTGGAGAAGTCGCTCTGGGACGACAAGAAGATCACTGACGAGGACAAGGCCCTCGCCGACCGGCTGATGAAGGACCTCGTCGACTGGCAGAAGCGGGTCGGCAAGGCCGACATCACCGCCACCAGCATGGCGAACGGCGCCAAGGAGCTCCTCGACGAGGTGGCCACCGGCAAGGTCACCGGCGAGGAGGAGCGCTACAGCCACACCGACCTGGACGACTTCCAGGCCAACGTGGAGGGCGCCGAGAAGTCCTACGAGCTGCTGAAGTCCGTCGCGGCGAAGAACGACGCCGCGCTGGTCAAGGAGCTCGACAAGCAGTTCGGCGACCTGAAGAAGCTGCTGGGCGACTACCGCGACGGCGACTCGTTCAAGGCGTACGACACCGTCGGCAAGGACGACCGCAAGAAGCTGTCGGACGCCGTCAACGCCCTCGCCGAGCCGCTGTCCAAGCTCGCCGGCGCGGTCGCGAAGTAACCGGGGGCGGACGATGACCGACGCGCTCGACACCACGGCCGACCGCGACCGCCCCGAGGAGCCGGCGGGCGG
Source organism: Streptomyces sp. URMC 126 (assembly GCF_051386555.1). Classification (NCBI taxonomy): domain Bacteria; kingdom Bacillati; phylum Actinomycetota; class Actinomycetes; order Kitasatosporales; family Streptomycetaceae; genus Streptomyces; species Streptomyces sp. URMC 126. The sequence continues at coordinate 3,510 of NZ_JBPQTX010000392.1, read as the reverse complement.
CCCGGCGGGCGATCCGACGGGCACCCAGGCCGACGGAACGGACGCCGGGACCGCCCGGCGCAAGCCCTCCCGCCGCACCCTCCTCGGCTGGGGCGGCGCCGGGCTGGCGTTCGGCGCCGCCGCGGCCGGCGGCACGGCCGCGGCCCTGCGTCTCGACGACGACACCGCGTCCGCCGCCGCCGAGGGCGGAGCCGTACCCTTCTTCGGCGCCCACCAGGCCGGCATCGCCACGCCCGTCCAGGACCGGCTGCACTTCGCCGCCTTCGACGTCCGCACGGACGACCGCGAGCAGTTGATCAAGCTGCTCAAGGAGTGGACGGCCGCCGCCGCCCGGATGACCGCGGGCCACGAGGTCGGCGAAGGCGCCATCAGCGAGAACGACGAGCTGCCGCCGGACGACACCGGCGAGGCCCTCGGTCTCAAGCCGTCCCGGCTGACGCTCACGTTCGGCGTCGGGCCCACCCTGTTCGAGAAGGACGGCAAGGACCGCTTCGGCCTCAAGGGCCGCCGCCCCAAGGCCCTGATCGACCTGCCCGTCTTCCCCGGCGACAACCTCGACCCGGCCCGCAGCGGCGGCGACCTCTGCGTCCAGGCCTGCGCGGACGACCCGCAGGTCGCGGTGCACGCGATCCGCAACCTGGCCCGCATCGGCATGGGCCGGGTGGCGATCCGCTGGTCGCAGCTCGGCTTCGGCAAGACGTCCTCGACGACGCCGGACGCCATGACGCCGCGCAACATGATGGGCTTCAAGGACGGCACCCGGAACATCGCGGGCACCGAGACCGACCGGCTCGACAAGTTCGTGTGGGTCGGCGAGAAGGACGGCCCGGAGTGGATGACCGGCGGGTCGTACCTCGTCGCCCGGCGCATCCGCATGCACATCGAGACCTGGGACCGGACCTCGCTGAAGGAGCAGGAGGACGTCTTCGGCCGCGACAAGGCCGAGGGCGCGCCGCTGGGCAAGCGCAAGGAGCGCGAGGAGCCCAACCTGCGGGTGATGAAGCCGGACGCGCACGTCCGCCTCGCCCACCCCGACAGCAACGGCGGGGCGACGATCCTGCGCCGCGGCTACTCCTTCACGGACGGCACCGACGGCCTGGGCCGGCTCGACGCCGGGCTGTTCTTCATCGCCTACCAGCGCGACGTCCGGGACGGCTTCGTGCCGATCCAGACCCGGCTGTCGCGTTCGGACGCGCTCAACGAGTACATCCAGCACGTGGGTTCGGCGGTCTTCGCCGTACCGCCGGGCGTCCGCGACAAGGACGACTGGTGGGGCAGGGCCCTGTTCGCCTGACGGCCCCCGTACACAGAGGAGGAGCCGCGTGTTCGGCAACTACCTGATCGGCCTGCGCGAGGGCCTGGAGGCCAGCCTGGTCGTCTGCATCCTCGTCGCCTACCTGGTCAAGAGCGGGCGCAAGGACGCCCTGCGGCCGGTCTGGCTCGGCATCGCCGCCGCCGTGCTGCTGAGCATGGGCTTCGGGGCCGTGCTCCAGTACGGGTCGCGGACCATGACGTTCGAGGCGCAGGAGATGCTGGGCGGCTCGCTGTCCGTCATCGCCGTGGGCCTGGTGACGTGGATGGTCTTCTGGATGCGGCGCACCGCGCGGCACCTGAAGAGGGAGCTGCACGGCAAGCTGGACGCGGCGCTGGCGATGGGCACCACCGCGCTGGTGGTGACGGCGTTCCTGGCCGTGGGCCGGGAGGGCCTGGAGACCGCGCTGTTCATCTGGACGGCGGTGCAGGCCACCGACGACGGGGTACGGCCGCTCGTCGGGGCGCTGCTCGGGCTGCTGACCGCGGTGGTGCTGGGCTGGCTGTTCTACCGGGGCGCCCTGAGGATCAACCTGGCGAAGTTCTTCACCTGGACCGGCGCCATGCTGATCGTGGTGGCGGCGGGCGTCCTCGCGTACGGCTTCCACGACCTCCAGGAGGCCGACGTCCTGCCGGGGCTGAACGCCAAGGCGTTCGACGTCAGCGAGCAGGTGCCGGTCGACAGCTGGTACGGCACGCTGCTGAAGGGCGTCTTCAACTTCCAGCCGGACCCGACGAAACTGCAGGTGTGGGTGTGGGTGCTGTATCTGGTTCCCACCCTGGTGCTGTTCTTCCGGCCCAGCGGCCCCGGTAGGGTGGCGCCGTCCCGAGCAGCCACCGCGGGTGGCGCGGCAGTCACCGAGGAGGCCAAGGCCGATGCGACGTCGGACGCGCCCGCGTCTCCTGCCGTGGCCGGCGCCGTCCCGGGCGTTCCGCCCGCCGCTGCCGGCGCTCCTGCCGGTGCTGGTGACGGCGCTGCTGACGACCGGGTGCGTGACGGTGCACGGCGAGCGGGAGATCGTCCCGGCGGTGGACAAGGCTGAGGCCGCCAGGGTCCTCGCCGACTTCACCGCCGGCTACACCAAGGCGTACCGCGCCCTCGACCCGGCCCTCGTGGACCGGGTCGAGACCGGCGCCCTCGCCGAGATCGGCCGCGCCGACGTGACGGCGCAGCGCAAGCTGCTGCCCAAGGGCAACCCGCGCTACCCGGCGCTGGAGCTGCGCGACGCCCGGTTCGCCATCCCCAAGTCGGCCGGCTGGCCCAAGTTCTTCGTCGCCGACACCCTCAGCAACCGGGACGCCAACCGGTGGCTGGTGGTGTTCACCCGCGACGGCGCGAAGGAGCCGTGGAAGGCCGCCTATCTGACGCTGCACGCGCCGGGCACGGTACCGGCGTTCGAGACGGACGCGGACGGGCGGGCCGAGGCGGTCCCCGTACGGGCCGGGCGGCCGTCCGGGCTGGCGCTGGACCCCGCCGCGGTCGCGGGCGCGTACACCGGCTTCCTGCGCACCGGCGAGGGCGACGTCTTCGCCCCCGACCTCGCCACCACCCAGCTGCGCGCCGACCGCGCCAAGATCGCGCGGACGCCGACGTTCTGGACCGACTGGATCGACACTCCCGAGGAGGCGCCGGGGTACCCGCCGCTCGCCCTGCGCACGACCGACGGCGGGGCCGTCGTCTTCTTCACCGCCCACCACCGCGAGAAGCGGACCATGGCCAAGGGCGTCCGCCCCGCCGTCACCGACCAGCGGACGAAGTCCCTGCTGACCGGGCGGCTGACGACGGCGATCACGTTCACGCGGGTGTCGGAGTCGGCGGTGCGGGTGCCGACGAAGGGGACGGCGGGGGGACGGGTGAGGTTCCTGAACCGGATCGAGTCGTTGATCGCGGCTAAGGGTGAGTAGAGCCGGCGGGGGGCGGCGACCCGTAGGGGGCTTCCCGTAGGTGAGCTCCCGTAGGGGACTTCCCGTAGGTGAGCTCCCGTAGAGGACCTCCCGTAGGTGAGCTCCCGTAGGGGGCCTCCCTTAGGTGACCTCACCTAGAGACCCATAGCCGGCCACACCCCGTAGGCGACGACCCGTACGCGGCCCGCAGAAGTCCCGTAAACGACCCGTAGGCGCCCCGTACACAACGGCCGTGGACGACCCCGTACACCACCCCGTAGGCGACCCGTAGACCACCCACCGCCCACCACCCAC
>NZ_JBPQTX010000391.1:0-5854 GCF_051386555.1 Streptomyces sp. URMC 126 | reverse complement strand
GGAGTCCGGCCGCCCGCCACCCCCGCCACAGCGCCGCCGGGTCGCGGCCGGACTCCTCCCAGGCGCGGGCCGCCCGGGCGAGCCGCCGGGCGCGGTCCAGCGCGTCCGGGTCCTCGGCCGTCCAGGCGGCGAGCCGGGGCCAGCCCTGGAGGACGGCGGTGTGGGCGAGGACGGCCCGGTCGTGGTCGAGAGTGACGACCCGGGCGGCGGCGAGGCGTTCGAGGACGGCGGCCGTGCCGGGGTCATCGCCGAGTTCGCGGCGGTGGAGGGCGCGCGGCTCCCCGTCGTCGCCGGGTTCGGTCAGGCGCAGCAGGATCTCCCGGGCCCGCCGCCGCGGGCCGTCGGCGAGCTCGGCCCAGACCGCCTCGGCGCCCTCGGTGACGGCGCCCTCGAAGCCGCCGGCGGCGCGGAACCCGTCGAGGGTGAGCCGGTTGCCGTCCCGGTTCCGCCAGGTGGCGAGGAGGGCGGCGGAGAGCAGGGCGAGACCGCCGGGGTGCCGGTGGGCGCCCGCGACGAGGACGGCGAGGAGGCGGTCCTCGACCGTGCAGCCGGCCGCGGCCGCCGGTTCGGTGACGACGCGGGTGAGCTCCTCGGGGGTCGGCGGCGGCACCGTCAGCGTCGCGCGGGCCAGCAGGGGGTGGTCCGCGACGCGGTCGTGGAGGTCGGTGCGCAGGCCCAGCGCCAGCCGGCAGGGTGCGGCGAGCAGGGCGTCGAGGAGGCGGTGGAGGGACGGCGAGCCGTCGGAATGGGTGCTTCCGGTGACGGCCGGTCCCTGCGGGTGGAGCCGTTCCGGCCGGTCGACGACGAGGACGGCGTCGGGGCCGGGAAGCCGCGCGAGGCAGCGGGCGAGTTCGGCGGCGGGGTCGGGACCGGGGACGAACGCGCCGACGGCGGGCGGGTGCCCGGAGGCGGCGAGCCGGTGGGCGAGGCCCGCCTGGAGGAGCGAGGTGGTGCCCGCCCCGGAGGCACCGGCGACGACGACGATCCGGTCCCGGCGTAACCGCTCCAGCGCCTCGTCCACCAGGCGTTCCCGGCCGAAGTAGCGGTCGCCGTCCGCGGCCGTGTACGCGGCGGGGCCGGCGTAGGGCGGTGGGCGGCGGCGGGCGAGGGCGGCGGCCACGGCGTGCCAGCGGTCCTCCCACTCCCCCACGTCGCCGCCGCAGGCGCGGACGTAGGCGCTGGTGACGGCGAGGGTCGGGAATCTTCGGCCGCCGGCGGCCACCGAGAGGCTGGCGGCCGAGGAGTGGGCGAGGAGGGCGAGCCGGCGGTAGGTGGGGCTGCCGGCCCGTTCGCGCAGGGCCCTTAGGTCCGCGGCGAAGCGCAGCAGGGGGCTGTCACCCGGGTCCAGGGGCCGTTCGCGACGTGCCACTGCCCTGCCTTTCCAGCCGTGCCGCACGGCGCCGGGCCGGGGGTGGGGGCGGCGGCGCGAGCGGGCCGAACGAGCGGTGACCCTTACGGTAACCGTCCGGCATTGGCCAACAACACTCTGATTTCCGTCAATTCGACAATGACAGTCGGGCCGGGAATGACCAATCGCGATTGTTCGGCGTTGTTCGGAGTTGCTTGTTCGAAGCACGCGAAGCGGTCTCGAACAGCCCGGGTGCGGTAGGCATGGAACCGCGGGGGCGGATCACGACGCCACCGTGCCCTGCTCTCTTCCGCCGGCCCTCGTCGGAGATCCCATGAAGTACTCGCGGTACTGCCGGTCCCTGCTGTCCACTCCCGCCACCGCCGTCCACCGCTACGCCGTCGGCCACCGCTCCGGCGCCGACATCTCCATGGTCGACCTGGAGGATTCCATTCCGCCGGCGCGGAAGGAGGAGGCGAGGAGACGGGCCGAGGGCTTCTTCACCCTGCCGACCGCCGCCACGACCCGGTGCGCGGTGCGCATCAACGCCATCAGCGGACCGGACGGCCTGCGCGACCTGCTGGCCCTGCGTCAGTACGCGGTCAAGCCGCCGCTCGTCCTGATACCCATGGTGGAGTCGCGCCGCGACGTCGAGATAGTGGAGCACGTACTGGGACCGGAGTGCCCGCACACCGAGTTCATCGCCGTCGTGGAGACGCCGCGCGGCCTGGAGAACGCGTCCTCCATCGCGGCGTCCTCCCCGGGGCTGCGGGCCCTGGTCTTCGGTTCGGCCGACTACGCCTTCGCCACCGGCGCCCGGCTGACCTGGGAGGCCCTGGCCCACGCGCGGGGCGTGCTGGTCAACAGCGCGCGGGCGGCGGGGATCGAGGTCATGGACGCGCCCCTCTTCGCGGTGCACGACGACGGCGCGCTGCGCCGCGAGGCGGCGCTCGCCAAGGACATGGGGTTCAGCGGCAAGATCGCCGTGCACCCCCGCCAAGTGCCGCTGATCAACGAGGCGTTCTCGCCGGACGCCGCCACTCTCGGCCGCGCCCGGCGGATCGTGGCCGCCGGCCGGGAGAACGGCCGGGACATCACCGTGGTCGACGGCATGATGATCGGCGCCCCGTTCTTCGAGGCGGCCCGGCGACTGGTCGAGGAGTTCGGCGACGGCCCCGAGGTCCCGGCCGGGCCACCCCGGGGAGCGGAGGACGGTACGCCGGACGCCTCCGGGCCGCCTCCGAGACCGGCGGTACCGATGCCCCCGGCCGCCCGGCCGTCGCCCGCCCAGGCCCCGGTGCCGGCTCCGATCCCGGTCCCGGCGCTCCCCCGCCCGTACCCCCACGCCCCGCGCTCCACCACCGCGACGCAGGAGAGGGAACAGTGACCGAGAACCCCCCGAACCCCGCGGCCGACATCACCGGCCCGCACCGCTACCGCAACAGCGCCACCATGATCCGTACGGCCGACCCGGCCTGGCTGGGCGCCGCCCAGGCCGGGCTGATCGGCGTCGTCGCCGACTCCCCCGACGCCAACAACCACCTCGTCACCCCGGACGGGCACGCGTTCGTCAACATGTGCTCCTGCTCGTATCTGGGGCTCAATCACCATCCCGCCGTGGTGGAGGGCGCGATCGAGGCCCTCCGGGAGACCGGTGCCACCTCGCTCGTGATGCCCACCACCCGGGTCAGGCACCGGCTGCTGGCCCGGCTGGAGGAGGAGCTCGGCGACCTCTTCGGCTGCCACGCCCTGCCCGGCGCCTCGTGCAGCGCGCTCACCGCCGGAATCCTGCCGCTGATCGCGTCCGGCCATCTGTCCGACGGGCAGCCGCGCGTGATGGTCTTCGACCGCTTCTGCCACTTCTGCATGTCGTATATGAAGCCCGTCTGCGGTGACGAGAGCCTCGTCCTCACCTGTGACCACAACGACCTCGACCGGCTGGAGGAGATCTGCCGGACGTATCCGCGGGTCGCCTACGTCGCCGACGGCGCGTACTCCATGGGCGGCGCGGCGGCCCTGGACGGGCTGCGCCGGCTCCAGGAGCGGTACGGCCTCTTCCTCTACCTGGACGACTCGCACTCGCTCTCCATCCTCGGCGAGCACGGCGAGGGCTTCGCCCGCTCCCAGCTGGAGATGAACGAGCTGACCGTCATCACCGCCAGCCTCGGCAAGGCGTTCGGCACCGCCGGCGGCATCGCCATGCTGGGCAGCCGGGAGGTGTTCGAGTTCCTGCACCGGCACGCGGGCCCGGTCGGCTGGTCGCAGAACATGTCCTTCCCCGTCGTCGGCGCCTCGCTGGCGTCGGCCGCGATCCACCGCTCCCCCGAACTCGGCGACCTCCAGCGCGAACTCCAGGAGAACATCGCCTACTTCGACAACGCCTTCCCCACCTCCTTCGCCGGAAACGGGCTGCCCGTGCGCCGCATCACCGTCGGTGAGCCGGAGGCGGCCGTCAAGCTCTCCGGCGAGATGTTCCAGCGCGGCTTCTACTGCTCGGCGGTCTTCTTCCCCATCGTCCCCAAGGGCGAGGCGGGGCTGCGCATCATGATCCGCGCCGATCTGTCCCGGGAGAAGCTCGACGAGTTCATCGGCCACATCAAGGACCTCACCGGCACCACGGACTCCACCACCACGCACTGAGGACGGTACCGACCCATGGCGGACGACACCCCGCCCAGCGGCTACGAGCGGCTGGGACCGCAGCACTACCGGGAAGTGGTGGGCTTCCTCTACGAGGAGTTCACCGTCGGCGACGTGATCGAACACCGGCCCGGCCGGACGATCACCGAGATGGACAACGTCCTGATGAGCACGTTGTCGATGAACGACGCGCCCCTGCACATCGACGCCGCGTTCTGCGCGGACACCCCCTGGGGCCGGCCGCTGGTCTCCAGTCTGGTCACCCTGAGCATCGTCGGCGGTATGACCGCCCGCAGCACCAGCGGCAAGGCCCTGGCCAACCTGGGCTGGGACCGCATCCGGCTGCCCAACCCGGTGTTCACCGGCGACACGCTGTACGCCAGCACGGAGATCCTCGGCAAACGGCTCTCGCGCAGCCGCCCGGGCGAGGGCATCATCTCCTGCCGGACGACCGGCACCAAGTCCACCGGCGAGGTCGTGCTCGTCTTCGAGCGCAGCTTCCTGGTGCCCTGCCGCGACCACGAACCCGACGCTCCCGGCGCCGCGCCGCGGGGGGACGGATGACGGCGCTGCTCATCGGCAACAACCGGGCCGCCGAGATGGCAGGCGGCCCGGACGGCACCCCGGACCAGCGGCGACGGGCGGCCCGGGGCGCCCAACGGCTGCTGTGGTGGGCCCGGGACGGCGACGTCCTGCTGCTGCCGGAGGCCCCCGACACCGCCTACGCGGACCACGTCACCGGCCTCACCGGCACCCGCCGTTCCACCCTCACCGTCGTCACCGCCGAGCTCCCGCCCACCGGCGCGTTCCCGGACGCGACCGTGGCCGCCGTCCGCACGGCCCTGGCCGGCCGGACCGTCGACCGGGTGGTGCCGGTGTACGCGGACACCGGCGTGGCCGGTCTGGCCCACCGGCTCGGCGCCGAAAAGGCGCTGCCCGGCTGGGCGTTCCACGCCCAGGGCGGCAGCGCCCTGGTCAACAGCAAGGCCGCGTTCCGGGCGGTGGCGGCGGGCATCGGGACGCCCGTCGCGGCCGGCACGGTGGCGGGCGACGCGGAGACGGCCGGACGGGCGGCGGCCGGCCTGCTCGCCGCCGGCCACTGCGCCGTCCTCAAGCAGGTGTTCCACTCCGGCGGGCTCGGCAACGAGATCCTCACCACCGACCCGTCCGTCCGCCCCCTGGGCGCGCCCCGCGCGGTCGTCCTGGCCGGGCCGGAGGCCGCCCGGGCGCACGTCGGCGGCCACTGGGACCGGCTGTCGTCCGGGGGCCGGCACCCGGTGGTCGTCGAGCGGTACCACCCCGGGTCGACGACCGTCTACGCCGAGTTCGAGGTGGGCGACGACGGCGTCGTCCTGTCGGGCCACGGCGAGATGCTGATGGACCCCGTGGTGGTCGGCGAGAGCGTGCCCGCCGCCCTGCCCCCGGCCGTCCTCGACCGGCTGACCACCGGCGGCCGGCGGCTGTGCGCGGCCTACCGGGCGCTCGGCTACCGGGGGACGCTCAGCGCGGACGCCGTCCTCACACCCTCGGGCGAGCTGCTGTTCACCGAGGCCAACGGCCGGCTCACCGGCTCCTCGCACCTGCACACGGCGATCGGCGGCCGGCTCGTCGGCGGGCCCCTCAGGTCACGGCGGGTGCTGCTGGAGACGGGCGCCTGGCCTGTGCCCTCCTTCGCCGCCGCCACCGACGCGCTGGAGCGAGCCGGGCTCGCCTTCGATCCCGCCTCCCGCACGGGCGTCGTCCTGGTCGTCGACCTCGTCCCGGTGGACGGCACGGTGATCCCCTGTGTGGTCGCCCCCGACCGGGCCGCCGCGCGCGCCGTCCGGGCGTCCCTCCCGGCGTTCCCCACCGCCCGCACCTGACCCT
>NZ_JBPQTX010000390.1:0-5876 GCF_051386555.1 Streptomyces sp. URMC 126 | reverse complement strand
CGCCCGCCCCCGAACGGACCGGAGGACGTTCCTCCCCTCCCCGAGCCCCGGGCCATCAGCATGAAGCAGGCCACGAGGAGGAAGAGGGGAAGGAACCACAGCACACCACTCGCGAACCGCATGTCCGATCACACCCCCTGGACGCACGCGCCGCCTCTCGTCGGAGCGCGGCGTCGTGGAGGCGTTGTGCCCGCGCGTACGCGGCCCAAGCCGGTGGCGGCGGTCCGTTGCACGGTCCGTACATACCGCCCGGACGGCCGCCCGCACGGCGCCCGCCCAACCTCCGCCCGACGCCCGCCCCGCTTCCGTCCCTCGCCCTAGCCCCGCGGTACCGCCCCGCTGCCCGCCCGTACGACCTCCGCCGTGACCCGCACGGTGCCGGTCTCGCGGAACCGCAGCACCAGCGGGAGCCGGTCGCCGACGGCGAGGCGGGGCGGGCGGGTGACCATGATGTCGGTGCCGTGCGGGCTCATCGCGACGACGTCGCGGGCGGGCACGGTCACCGAGCGGAGCATCCGCATGGTCCCCGCCCCGTCCTTGACGACCGTCCGGGCCAGCATGGCGCCGCCCGCCGACGGGGCGGTGACGGACAGCAGTTCGTCGTCCGCGTCGCCCTTGTTGGTGAGCCGCACGAACGCGGCCGTGTCGTCGTCGCCGAAGGGCAGGAGGACGCGGGCGTCCTCCGCGACGACCTCGGCGGGCCGCCCGGCCGCGCCGGACGCCGTCCAGGCGCCGAGGCCGCCGAGGGTCACCACACAGGCGGCGACGGGAACGAGCGCGGCCTTGGCGGCCTGGGCCACGGGGTTGTTCATGCGACGGCCTTCCGGGGACGGGGAGCGCCCTTGCGGGCGGAAGCGGTCGTACGGGCGGAGGCCGGCTGCCAGCCGCGCAGCCGCAGGCTGTTGCCGACGACGAGGAGGGAGCTGACGGACATCGCCGCCGCCGCGACCATCGGGCTGAGCAGCCCCACCGCGGCGAGCGGCACGGTCACCAGGTTGTAGCCGAAGGCCCAGGCGAGGTTGGCGCGTACGGTCAGGGAGGTGCGGCGGGCCAGCCGTACGGCGTCGGCCAGGGCGCCCATGTCCTCGCGGACCAGCGTCACGTCGGCCGCGCCGATGGCCGCGTCGGTGCCGCTGCCCATGGCGATGCCGAGGTCGGCGCCGGCCAGGGCGGCCGTGTCGTTGACGCCGTCGCCGATGACGGCGACCCGGTGGCCCTTCTCGCGGAGGGCGCGGACGAGGTCGGCCTTGCCCTCCGGGGTGACCTTGGCGTGCACTTCCGCGATGCCCAGTTCGGCGGCGACGGCCTGTGCGGCCGCCTCGCCGTCGCCGGTGGCCAGCACCGGCCGCAGGCCGAGCCGCTTGAGGTGGTCGACGGCCCGGTAGCTGCCCGCCCGGACGGTGTCGCCCAGGGCGACGACGGCCTCGGCGGTGCCCTCGACCAGGACGGCCACGACCGTCCGGCCGTCCCGCCCGTGGCGCCGTACGGCCTCGGCGAGCGCGTCGGGGAGCCCGTCCGCCTCCGCCCGTACGACCTCGACGCGCTTGCCGTCCACCACGGCCCTCACGCCCACGCCGGCCGTGGCCGTGAACTCCTCGGCGGCGGGCAGCGGCCCGTCCGCCGCGGCCAGCCCGTGGGCGTGCACGGCCCGGCCCACCGGGTGCTCGGAACCGGCCTCGGCCGCCGCCGCGTACCGCAGCGCGGCCTCAGGACCGCAGCCGCCCTCGCGTGCCGCCACCTCGGTCACCGTCATCGAACCGGTGGTCAGGGTGCCGGTCTTGTCCAGCACGACGGTGTCCACCCGGCGCAGCCCCTCCAGCGCCTGCGGTCCGCTGACCAGGATGCCGAGCCCGGCGCCCCGGCCGGTCGCGGCGAGCAGGGCGGTCGGGGTGGCCAGGCCCAGGGCGCAGGGGCAGGCGACGACCAGCACGGCGACGGCCGCGGTGATCGCGGCCTGCGGGGTCGCGCCGGCGCCCAGCCAGAACCCGAGGACCGTGACGGCCACCGCCAGCACGGCCGGGACGAAGACGCCCGCGATCGCGTCGGCGAGGCGCTGCACCCGGGCCTTGCCCGCCTGCGCGTCCTCCACCAGCCGTGTGATCCGGGCCAGTTGGGTATCCGCGCCGACGGCCTCGGCCCGTACCTCCAGCAGGCCGCCGGAGTTGACGGCGCCGCCGATCACGGCCGTGCCGGGGGTGACGTCGACGGGCGCGCTCTCGCCCGTCACCAGGGACAGGTCCAGGGCCGAGGCGCCCGACACCACCGTCCCGTCGGTCGCGACGCGCTCACCGGGCCGGACGAGGAAGCGGTCGCCGACGCGCAGTTCGGCGACGGGGATCCGGCGCTCCTGGCCGTCCGCCGTCCGTACGGCGACGTCCTTGGCTGCGAGGGAGGCGAGCGCCCGCAGCGCCGAGCCGGTGCCGGCCCGCGCCCGGGACTCCAGCAGCCGCCCGGTCAGCACGAACAGCGGGACAGCGACGACCGCTTCGAGGTAGACGTCCGCCGTACCGGGCATGGCCTCGGGCCACAGCGTGAACGGCATCCGCATGTCCGGGTCGCCGGCGCCGCCGAAGAACAGCGCGTAGACGGACCAGGCGTAGGAGGCGAGGACGCCGAGGGAGACGAGGGTGTCCATGGTCGCCGCGGCCCCGCGCAGCCCGCGCAGGGCCTTGGAGTGGAACGGCCAGGCGCCCCACGCGGCGACCGGCGTGGCCAGCGCGAAGCACAGCCACTGCCAGTTGCGGAACTGCAGGCCCGGAGCCATCGACAACACCAGCACCGGTACCGACAGCACGGCGGTGACCAGCAGCCGGACGAGCGGCGACGAACCGGCGCCGGCCGCCCCCGCTTCCTCGTCCGGGGCTTCCTCCGTCTTCGGCCGGGGCAGCTCGGCGGTGAAACCGAGGCCCTCCACCACCGCCATGAGCTCCTCGGCGGTCACGGCGTCCGGGTGGCTGACGCGGGCCCGGCCGGTGGCGAGGTTGACGCTGGCGGTCACGCCCTCCAGCCGGCCGAGCTTCTTCTCGACGCGGTTGACGCACGCGGCACAGGTCATGCCGCCGACGATGATCTCGGTCTCGGCGGCGGAGGCGGCGGAGGCGGCCGAGGCTGTGGTGCTCGTCGCGCTCATCAGTGCCCCATCCCGGGCATGCCGTCCATGCCGCCGCCCCCGCTGCCGCCGTCGCCTTGGCCGGACCCCGGATCGGACGCGCTCCCGCCGCCGGTGCGGTGCATGCCGGGGGAGACGGGACCGGCCGCCGAGCCGACGGCGTAGGCGACCCCGAACAGGGCCGCGAGCAGCAGGACGAAGCCGGACAGGAGACTGTACGGACTGAGGGAATGACGTGCGGTCATCGCCGCATCGTGACATGCCGGAGGCCGATCGCAGCACCGGAAGGCCCCGACGCGGCACGTGAGGATTGTCCCCTCCGCTTCCGGGAACCGCCTCGGCCGGCCGGCCGACTACCTGGAGATACGGCAGGCGTCGTACGGCCCGTCCGGCCTTCGGGGGCACCCCTGGGGGAGGGAAACCCGCACGAATGTACGGGAACTCGCCACTCCTCCCACCCGACTTCCTCACCGTTCACGTTTCACGAGGAGCCCGCACGTGCCGACGCCCGACCCCATACCCCTCTCCGGCCCCGCCTACAAGCGCGACCCCTACCCGCTCTACGCGCGGATGCGCGAAGCCGGCCCGATCCACCGTGTGGTGTTCCCCAGCGGCGTGACCGCCTGGCTCGTCACCGGGTACGCCGCCGCCCAGCGCACCCTCGCCGACCCCCGGCTGGGCAAGAACCACGCCCTGGGCAACGACCGCTGGCGCGCCCGAGCCTCGATCATGCCGGAGCCGCAGCACTCCCGGCTCCAGGTCCACCTCCTCCACCAGGACCCGCCGAAGCACACCGGCATGCGACGGCTGATCACCGACGCCTTCGCCCCGCGCCGCGTCGAGGCGCTGCGGCCCCGCTTCCAGGAGCTGGCGGACGCGCTGGTGGACGAGCTGCCGACGGCGGGCGGCCCGGCGGCCGGCGCCCCCACGGTCGACGACCGAACGGCCGGTACCCCCACGGCCGACGACCCCACGACCGGCGCCCCGCACCACGCGGTCGACCTGGTCGAACACTTCGCCGCCCGCTTCCCCTTCCTGGTCCTCGCCGAGGTCATCGGCCTGCCCCCGCACCTCGCCGCCCGCTTCCGGCGCGAGTGGGGCGGCGTCGTGGCCCCCGTGGGCCCCGCCGACCCCGGCCGCCCCGCCTACGAGGCGCTGCTGCGCGGTCTGGAGGACTACATCGCCGAGGTGGTCGCCGACCGCCGCGCCGCCCCCGACGACGGGCTGCTGAGCCGCCTGGTCGCCGCCCGCGACGCCGGCGAACTCACCCCGGAGGAGCTGGACTCCATGATCTTCCAGCTCCTGGTCGCCGGCCAGGAACCGGTGACCAACCAGATCACCACCGCCCTCGTCGCCCTCTTCCGTCACCCGGAGGCCCTGGAACGGCTGCGCGCCGAACCCGCGCTGATGCCCGCCGCGGTCGAGGAACTGCTCCGCCTGGACGGCGCGTTCGAGCTCACCACCTGGCGTTTCCCGATCGAGGACACCGAGTTGCACGGCACCCGCGTCCCGGCCGGTGACTCCGTGATCGTCTCCCTCTGCGCGGCCGGCCGGGACCCCGAGCGCTTCCCCGACCCGGACACCCTCGACCTCGACCGCGCCCAGGGACCCCACCTCGCCTTCGGGCACGGGATCCACTTCTGTCCCGGAGCCGCCCTCGCCCGGATCGAACTCCAGGTCGCCCTCGGCACCTTGCTCTCCCGCCTGCCCGGCCTGCGCCTGGCCGTACCCGACGAGGAACTCCGCTGGATCCCGGCCGTCCTCGGCCGCGGCACGGCGGAGCTCCCGGTGGCCTACGACGGGCCGCGCTGCCCGTACGGACGGGGGTGACGGCACCGTGACGACCGACATCGCACCGGCGGCCGCCGACACCGCCGTGACGACCGGCAGCGCACCGGCGGCCACCGACACCGCAACCGAGATCCTGCGCCTCCTCCTGCCGTACCACCGGACGACCGGACCGGTGTCCCGGGACCCCGCCGACCACCCCGGGACGCTGCGGCAGATCCGCGACTTCACGGACGCCGGCGACCCCGTCGTCCTCACCCTGCCCGGCTTCCCCTGCAAGTCGCCCAACCCGGCCAAGGTGCTGGGCCACCTGCCCGACGAGGGGGAACGGCTCTCCCTGACCTTCCTCGACCGCCTCTGCGCGCGCGTCGGCGAGGTGTATGAGCCGGGGGCCCGGATCGTCATCTGCTCGGACGGCCACATCTTCGGCGACGTCATCCGCGTCCCGGACGCGCACATCGACGCGTACGGCGACGCCCTCCGCGCCATGATCGACGAGGAGGGCCTGCGCCACCTCGACACCTTCGACCTGCGCGCGGTCCACGGCGACGCCGACCACGACACCAAGCGGCGCCTGGTCACCGAGGCGTACGCGCCGTCCGCCGACGCCCTGCGCGCCCTCGTCCGCGCCGACGAGGAGACCGCCCGCCTGTATCGGGGCATCACCCGCTTCCTCTTCGAGGACACGGCGGACTTCGACGGCAGCCGGTCGGCGCTTCAGCGTGACTGCCGCGCCCGCGCGTACGAGGTGATCGCCCGCAGCCGGGCGTGGGGCGAGCTGATCGCGGAGCACTTTCCGCGGCAGGTGCGGCTGTCGATCCATCCGCAGCCGGTGGGGGCGGAGAAGTTCGGGATCCGGTTGCTGGAGACGGCGGATGCGTGGGCCACGCCGTGGCATACGGTGCTGCTGCTTCAGGCAGGTGTGGCGCGGCTGGTGCGGCGGGAGGAGGCCGAGCGGGTGGGGCGGTTGGTGCGGCGG
>NZ_JBPQTX010000389.1:0-5891 GCF_051386555.1 Streptomyces sp. URMC 126 | reverse complement strand
GCTGACCGGGCGGCGCGGGTCCGGCGGCGCGGTCGACGACCGGGCGGGTGCCGGGTGTGGGGTGCGGGCGAGAGCAGGGGAGGGTGCCGGGGAACGTGAAGGGGCGGAGGGCCGACCGGGCTGCGGACCAGGCGGAAGGGAGGGGGACGGCGAGGGTGTGGCGGCCGGGGTGGTCGGTGCGCGGGGCGTCGGGAACGGTACGCCACCCGGGCGGGCTCGCGGGCGGCCGGGCGCGAGCACCGGAGCCGGAGGCGCGCGGCGCGGCGGCCGTTCTCCCGCCGTCGCCGCGGCCGTACTGCTGCCGGCCGGGGTGATGCTCGCCCTCGGCTTGTGGGGTCTGGACCGGGGGTCCGTGTGGCGTGACGAGGGGGCCACCCTCCTGGTGGCCCGCCGGTCGCTGCCGGAGATCGTCCGGCTGCTCCGCGACATCGACCTCGTGCACGGCCTCTATTACCTGCTGATGCACGCCGTTCTGGCCGTGCGCGACGACGAGGTGGCGCTGCGGTTGCCCTCCGTCGCCGCGGCGGCCGTGACGGCGGCCTTCGTCGCCGCGATCGGCTGCCGCCTCGCCCGCCCCCGGGTGGGCCTGTGGGCGGGGATGGCGTACGCGGCCACCCCGTTCGTCAGCCACTACGCGCAGGAGGGGCGTTCGTACGCCCTGGTCGCGGCGGGGGCGGCGGGCGCCACCTGGCTGCTGGTGCGGGCCGTGGAGGGGGGGTCCGGGCTCCGTTGGGCCGGCTACGGCGCCGTCGTCGCCGTCACCTCGCTGCTGCACGAGTTCGCCGTCCTGCTGCTCGTGGCGCACGGGCTGACGCTGTGGGCGTCCCGGGCGCCCTGGCGGACCTGGCGCGGCTGGCTGTGCGCCGCTTGCGTGGTCTGCGGAGCGCTGGCGCCCCCGGCCCTGCTGTCCCGACGGCAGAGCGAACAGGTCTCGTGGATCAGGACACCCGGGTACGCGGAGGCGAAGGGGCTGGCCTACGCCTTCGCCGGGCCTACCGGCCTCGTCGCCGGCCTGACCTTCGCCCTGGCCGTACTCGCACTGGTGGCGCCGCTGCCGCGGTCCGGTCCGCCCGGGGCGCGGCGGCTCCCGCTGAACGCCGTGGCCCTGCCGTGGGCGGTCGTCCCGCCCGTCCTCCTGTACACCGCGTCGCAGGGCGCGACGCCCCTGTTCCTGGACCGCTACCTGCTGTTCAGCCTCGCGGGCGTTCCGCTGCTGGCCGCGGCGGGGCTGGAGAGGGTGCTGAGGGTGCTGCTGGAGCAGCGGGTGTTGCCGGGGCGACGGGCGGTGGCGGCCGTCGGCGTGGTCGTGGTGGCCGTGGGGTTTCTGTGGCAGTTGCCCCAGCAGCGGCGAGAACGGCTGCCGGCGAGTCGTGGCGACGAACCCGCCGCCGTGGCACGGGTGCTCGGGCGGCTGGCGCGGCCGGGGGACGCGGTGCTGTTCCTGCCCCACCACGAACGGCGAATAGCCCTTTTCTACCCCAAGGAGTTCACCGGCCTGCGGGACCTGACGCTGAAGCGCTCACCCGCCGCCTCCGGAACGCTCTACGGCGAGGAGGTCGGGGCGGCGGAGCTGCGCCGGCGGCTGGCCGCACTCCCGGAGGGGCGGCCGGTGTGGGTGGTCTCCGACACCACCACGGTGGGCGGTCGCTGGTTCCGGGGCCGGCGCGCGGAGGTCGCCAAGACGCGGGTGCTGGGGGAACTGTGCCATGAGCGGCCGGAATCGACGGTGTATGTGCGCGGGGGGTCGGTCTCGCGGTACTCCTGCGGCCAAGGCCAAGGCCAAGGCCAAGGCCAAGGCCAAGGCCAAGGCCAAGGCGCGGTTACGGGCGAGGGCCGGGGCCGGGGCCAGGGAGGAGGGTGAGACCGGCGCGCGGGTGGTGGCGTGGGGGTCGGTGCCCGCCGGTGTGCCCGGCGAGACCCGTTCCCCGTGGGTCCCGATCACCGGCCTGGCGCGGCGTCCGCCCCCGTCCCAAGGCCCGAGCCGGGGGCGCCGCGCCGCCTCGTCTACTTCACCGCGCCCGCCATGACCCCGCTGACGAACTGCCGTTGGAAGGCGAAGAACACCGCCAGCGGCACGATCATGGAGAGGAAGGCACCCGACGCGAGGATGTCCACGTTGTCGCCGAACTGGCGGACCTGCTGCTGGAGCGCCACGGTGATCGGCGGGTTCCCGCTGTCCGCGAAGATCAGTCCGACCAGCATGTCGTTCCACACCCAGAGGAACTGGAAGATCCCCAGGGAGGCGATGGCCGGCCCGCCCAGCGGCAGCACCACCCGGAAGAACAGCCGGAACTCGCCCGCGCCGTCCAGCCGCGCCGCCTCCAGCAGCTCCCGGGGGATCTCGGCGAAGAAGTTGCGCAGCAGGAAGATGGCGAACGGCAGCCCGAACGCCGTGTGGAAGAGGACCACGCCCACGGTCGTCTCGAAGATGCCGAGGGTGTTGAAGAGTTTCGCCACCGGGATGAGGGCGACCTGGACGGGCACCACCAGAAGGGCCACGACGCCCATGAACCACCAGTCACGGCCGGGGAATTCGAGCCACGCGAAGGCGTAGCCGGCGAACGCGCCGACGAGGATGACCAGGGCCGTCGCGGGGACGGTGATGAAGGTGGTGGTGAGCAGCGAGTGCATCACCTTGTCGTTGTGGAACAGCGTGTCGTAGCTCGACGTCGTCAGCTGCCCCGGGTGGCTGAAGACCTGCCACCATCCCGAGGACGCGATGTCCGACCGGTCCCGGAGCGAGGAGAGGAGCAGTCCGACCGTCGGCATCAGCCAGAACAGGCCGACGGCGACGAGGAAGAACCGGGTGACGCCGCCGCCGAGGCGGGACGCCAGCCGGGCGGCCCGGGACCGCCGGGGCCGCACGGAGCCGACGGAGGGCGCGGGTGCGCCGGTGAGGGGGTCCGCAGTGGTCATCGCCGCCGCTCCTTACGCATGCGCCGGATGTTCACGATCACCACCGGCAGCACCAGCAACAGCAGGAGCACGGCGATGGCGCTGCCCAGGCCCTGGTTGACGGCCGTGCCGAAGGACGACTGGAAGAGCTGGAGTGCCAGCACGTTGGCGTCCGGCAGGCTGGAGCCCGGGGCGATGATGTACACGAGGTCGAAGATCTTCAGGACGTTGATCACCAGCGTGATGACGACGACCCCGAGCACGGGCGCGAGCAGCGGCACCGTGACGCGGCGGAAGACCTGCCACTCGTTGGCGCCGTCCACCCGGGCGGCCTCCAGGAGCTCGCGGGGCACGCCCGCCAGGCCCGCCGCGATGAGCACCATCGCGAAGCCGGCCCACATCCAGATGTAGGCGCCGATGATCGAGGGGGTGACCAGCGTCGGGCCGAGCCACTCGGCGCCGCGGTAGCGCTCGGAGAAGTTGTCCGCGGGGAGCCGCAGCGAGGCGCCGTCGGCCTTCTCCGGGAGTGTGAACGTCCCGTCGGCGGCGGTGGTGGCGGAGGCGACCGTCCGACCGTCCCGGACGGCCTGCACGGTGATGCCCGAGAGGGCCTTCTCGCCCCGGTCGATCCGGCCTGCCGTGCCGCCGCCGCCCCGGACGAAGTCCAGCCAGACGGTGCCCGTCACCTTCCCGGGCTCGGGCCGGGCGGGCACGGCGTCCCGCGCCCCCTTGGCGTCCTCCGGTTTCACCGCCACCAGCGGCACCGCCGCCGGGGTGCCCGCCCTCAGGACGGACTTGGACGTGAACGAGCCGCCGGAGGAGGCGGCGAGGTCGCCGTTGGGGCGCGGACGCGCGCCCGGGTAGGGCGCCGGGTCGGAGAAGGTGTCGTGGATGCCGACCCACACGGCGTTCGCCACGCCGCGGTCCGGGTCCTGCTCGTACACCAGGCGGAAGATGATGCCCGCGGCGAGCATGGAGATCGCCATCGGCATGAAGACGATCATCTTGAACGCCGTTCCCCAGCGCACCCGTTCGGTCAGCACGGCGAAGATCAGGCCGAGGACGGTCGCGACGCTGGGGGCGACGACCACCCAAATGACGTTGTTCTTCAGCGCGGTGCGGATCCGGTCGTCGGAGAAGACCTCGTGGTAGTTGTCCAGCCCCACGAAGCCGTCGCCAGAGGCGTCGAAGAAGCTGCGGTGGACGGACCAGCCGATGGGATAGACGACCAGCGCGCCCAGCAGGGCCAGCGCGGGCAGGAGGAACAGCGCGGCCACCCAGGGGCGGGTGCCGAGGACGGTCCGCCGTCCTCGCCGTCCGCGCGCCGGCGGCACGGTACCGGGGCCCGGTGGGACCCCCGTCGTGACGGAGCTCATGGGACCGGGCCCGTCAGTTCTTGAACGCCTTGGCCGCGTCGGCCTCCAGCCGTTGCTGGATGCCCGCCACGTCCGCCGGGTTCCGCAGGAAGTCCTGGAGGGCCTTCCACTCGCCCTGGCCGGGCTTGCCGCCGAAGGCCGCGGGCGCCTGGTCCGACATGTCGAACCGGAACGCGTCACCGGCCTCGACCAGCGCCTTGGCGATCTTCCGCTGGGTGTCGTCCGGGTAGGCGGCGAGGTCCAGGTTCTTGTTGGCCGAGACGAAACCGCCCCGGTGGGCCCAGACCTGTGCCGCGTCCGGCGAGGCCAGGAACGTCAGCAGCGCCTGCGCGGCCTGGCCGTCCTTGAGCGCCACGCCCACGTCGCCGCCGGTCACCACCGGCGCCCGGTCGCCCACCTTCGGGAACGGGAAGACCTTGGCATCCGTGCCGATCTTCGCCTTGGCGGCGGTGATGTTGGCCGCCGCGAAGTCCCCCTCGTAGACCAGGGCGGCCTTCGCCTTCTCGCCGCCGCTGAAGGTCTGTGTGACGGAGGTGGGGAACTGGGTCTGGAGCGCTCCGTTGTTGCCGCCCGCCAGCAGTTCCTTCTTGCCGAGCAGTTGGGCCAGCGTGGTGAGGGCGTCCTTCACGGACGGATCCGTCCACTTGATCTTGTGCGCGGCCAACTGGTCGTACTTCTCGGGGCCGGCCTGGGAGAGGTAGACGTTCTCGAACCAGTCGGTGAGCGTCCAGCCGTCCGCGCCGCCGACCGAGACCGGGGACACGCCGTAGTCGGCGATGGCCTGGGCCGTCTTCATCAGCTCCGGCCAGGTCGCCGGCTCCTTGACGCCGGCGGCGTCGAAGATCTTCGTGTTGTACCAGACCAGCGACTTGTTGCTGGCCTTGAAGTACACGCCGTACGGCTTGCCCTGGTGCGAACCGAGGTCCACCCAGCCCTTGGCGAAGTTCTTCCGCAGCTCCGCCGTGGCCTCGGCGGAGAGCGGTTTGAGCCAGCCCTTCTCCGCGAACTCGCGGAGGGCGCCGGGCTGTTGCAGGAGCGCGACGTCCGGCGGGTCGCCGCCCGCGACCTTCGAACCGATGAAGGCCGACATGTCGTCGCCGCTGGGGACGTACGACACCGAGGCGCCGGTGCGCTTGGCGAACTCGTCGAGAACCTTGGTGAAGTTGGCCTGCTCGGCGCCGGTCCAGACGGCGGTCACCTTGATCTTCTGTCCGTTCAGCTTGGGGAGCCGGACGGTGTTCGGTATGACGTCCGAGGAACCGGGCGCGGTGGCGTTCGGCTGCGCCCCATCCTTGTCGTCCTTGTCGTCACCGTCACCGCCGCAGGCCGCCGCCGACAGGGCCAGGGCGCCCGAGGCCAGTACCGCCAGCGCGCCGCGCGCCACGCGGCTCCTCCACAGCGTTGTACGCATTGCCGTCCCTTCCGTGCCCGGTCGCAGCGGACGGCCGCCTCGTACGTCGTCCCCCGTACGACCGCACTCCCGTGCGACAGTCCTACGCCGCCCCGGAGACGCCCGCAATAGCGGCTCCGGTGTCAACTCACCGATCGTGACCGGGATGTGATGTCGCGTGGACGAGGGGTGGAGGTGGCCGGGGCGGGGTCTGTCTCTTATACACACTC
>NZ_JBPQTX010000388.1:0-5906 GCF_051386555.1 Streptomyces sp. URMC 126 | reverse complement strand
GCCCGTACCCGGCGGCGGGACGCTGCGACCCGCAGGACGCCTTCCCGCCCTGGCAGCGAGCCTCCCTGGCAGCGAGCCGCCCGGGCCGCTCACCGCCGAGCCTTCCCGCCCGGGCCGCCCGGGCCGCCCACGCCGGGTCTTCCGCCCGAGGAGCCCACGCTGAGCCTCCCGGCCCGAGCCGCCCACCGCCGGGGCGTGCGGATGCGGCACACCGCCGAGGGCGTGCCGCTCGCGACGGAACGGTCCGCCGCCGGGTACGGGCACGGCCTGGGGGATGCCGCTGGGAGGGCGAAGAGAGAGCCGGAGGGGAACGGGGAAGGGCGCGGACGGCCCGTCGGCGCTGTACCGCCGCAGTCCGGCACGGGCCACACCGACCAAACCAGCCGACCCAGCCAAACCAGCCGACCCAGCCAAACCAGCCGACCCAGCCACACCGGCCGGGCCAGCCGACCCGGCCGGTGTCAGGGGCGTACCGTCCGGGGTCCCACCGTCTCCGCGCCCAGCTCCGTGACGCGCTCCCGCAGTTCCCGGTCCGCGGTCGCGACCACGCAGCGCCGTCCCCGGGCCCGCTCCCCGGCCACCACCTCGACGATCCGGTCGTCCCCGCTGCCGTCCGCCGTGTCCACCCGCACCCCCGGCACGGGCTCCGTCCCGCGTGCCGCGCCCTCGACCACCAGGACGACGTCCAGCGGGCCGGGCAGCGGCGGCAGGACGTCCGGCAGCCCGCCGGCCGCGTACGGGGCGAGGGCGTCGCGCAGCCGCTCGGTGGCGCCACGGCGGTCCCGCCACCAGCCGTCGGGAACGCTGCCCACGACATTGGCGGCGTCGACGACGAGCAGAGGACCGGCCCCGGGCGCTTCCGCTTCCCTACCGGCGTTCATATCGACCATATCGACCAGGCTCGCACGCCGAACGCGAACCGGAATGCGCCCACCTGCGCAATGTTATTGTCGGGGGTCGGAAAACGCCGGTGAAACGGCTCCGCGCGACGCGGAATTGGGGCAGAGAGAGGCTGGCAGCGAGTCATGGCACGGACGGCCACCCCCACGACCGGCTGGCTGTTGCGGGGACAGGACGGCCGGCTCACGGCCTACGCCCCCACCGTCGACGGCCTGCTGCGCTGGACCGAGAACCGTCCCGGCGGCCCGGACTGGACGGGCCCCGAGCGGATCACCGTCCCCGGCCTGGAGCCCCACCTCTCGCTGTGCCGCACGCCGCAGGGGTACGTGTACCTGTTCGGCGTTCGCACCCGGCGGACCGAGGACGGCCGTACCGACACCGACGTCGTCTACGCGACGCAGTTCCAGCCCGGCCGGGCCCTGACGCCCTGGCGCTCCATCGGTACCCCCTACGGCCAGGACCGCGAGCGGGCCGCGCGCATCGGGGCGCCCGCGGCGGTCGTGGACAAGAACGGCCCCCAGGTGTTCGTCCGGAACGCTGGCGGCGGCGTCTGCGGCCGCCGACAGGACGCCAAGGGCGTGTGGGGCCCCTGGACGGACATGAAGGGCAGTCAGGTCCTCGACTCCCTCGCCACCGCGGTGACCGACGAGGGGCGTGCCGAGCTCCTCGCGCTCACCGACGGCAACGTCCAGAGCTGGCGGCAGGAGGAGCCCGGCGGGCCGCTGAAGCGGGTGCGCAACATCCCGGCCGATCCGCTGCCCGGATCCGCCGCCTGTCTCGCCGCAGGTGAGGGCCGGGTCAGCCACTTCTGGCGGGAGGCCGCCGACTCGGTCCTCCGCGTCCACACCCGCGCCGTGGGTGACCCGGAGGACGATGTCGTCCCCGTCACCCTCGCCCCCTCCGACGACGAGGGCACCGGCCCCGTCGCCGCCGTCCGGACCACCATCGACGGCCACGACTGCACGGTCCTCGCACAGCGCACCGCCTCCGGCCTGCCGGCTGTCGCCGCGTACCCCACCGGGGACGAGGCGGCGGGGGCGTTCTGGTCGAAGACCGGGGAAGCGTGCGCGGGGGCGCCCGCGCTGGCGCTTGACGCGCTGGGGCGGGTGGTGCTGGCCGCTTTCACTCCTGACGGAGGGTTGTGCGTGACGCGGCAGAAGGACGAGGCGGGGCTGGCGCTGGGCCGCTGGGTGCGCGTGTAGTCGCCTGCGGCGGGCTGTGCCCCGGTCCCGCCCGCTCACCGTTTCCCGGGGGCCGCGCCCCCAGATATCTAGCCCGTCCGGCGTTTGAGGACAGCGCGCGCAGCGCGCTTCGGGGGGTGCGGGGGCCCGCCCCCGCGAGAAACGGCGAAAGGGCGGGACCGGGGCACCCCCAACGTGCCCGAGGGCCGCACGGACTCCGTCCGCACGGCCCTCGGGCACGCAATCGGCGTTACGCCGGAACGCTGGCGATCCCCGGCTCCAGGAACCGCTTGCCGTTCACCCGCTCCGAGACGCCCTCACGGTCCAGGTACGGCGTGACGCCGCCCAGGTGGAAGGGCCAGCCGGCGCCGGTGATCAGGCACAGGTCGATGTCCTGCGCCTCCGCCACGACGCCTTCCTCCAGCATCAGGCCGATCTCCTGCGCCACGCCCTCCAGGACGCGGGCGCGGACCTGCTCCTCCGTCAGGACGGTGTCGCCCTGCTTGAGGAGCGCGGCGACCTCGGGGTCCAGCTCCGGCTTCCCGGAGTCGTAGACGTAGAAGCCGCGCTTGCCCGCCTTGACCACGGCGGCCAGGTTGGGGGAGACCTTGAAGCGGTCGGGGAAGGCGCCGGCCAGCGTCTCCGAGACGTGCAGACCGATCGCCGGGCCCACCAGCTCCAGCAGCACCAGCGGCGACATCGGCAGACCGAGCGGCTCGACGGCCTTCTCGGCGACGGCGACCGGGGTGCCCTCGTCGATGACGTTCTGGATCTCGCCCATGAAGCGGACCAGGATGCGGTTGACGACGAACGCCGGGGCGTCCTTCACCAGCACCGCGGTCTTCTTGAGCTTCTTCGCCACGCCGAACGCGGTGGCCAGCGCCGCGTCGTCGGTGCGCTCGCCGCGCACGATCTCCAGCAGCGGCAGGACCGCGACCGGGTTGAAGAAGTGGAAGCCGACGACCCGCTCCGGGTGCTTCAGCTTCGACGCCATCTCGGTGACGGACAGCGAGGAGGTGTTGGTGGCGAGGATGGCGTGCTCCGGCACGACCGCCTCGACCTCGGCGAACACCTGCTGCTTGACGCCCATCTCCTCGAAGACGGCCTCGATGACGAAGTCCGCGTCGCCGAAGGCGGCGGCCTTGTCGAGGGAGCCCGTCACCGCGGCCTTGAGGCGGTTGGCCTTGTCCTGGTTGATACGGCCCTTGCCGAGCAGCTTGTCGATCTCGCCGTGGACGTAGGCCACGCCCTTGTCGACGCGCTCCTGGTCGATGTCGGTCAGCACGACCGGCACCTCCAGGCGGCGGGCGAACAGCAGCGCCAGCTGCGAGGCCATCAGGCCGGCGCCGACGACGCCCACCTTGTTGACCGGACGGGCCAGCGACTTGTCCGGGGCACCGGCGGGCCGCTTGCCGCGCTTCTGCACCAGGTTGAAGGCGTAGATGCCGCTGCGCAGCTCCTCGCCCATGATGAGGTCGGCCAGCGCCTCGCTCTCGGCCTCGAAGCCCTGGCGCAGGTCGCCGTTCTTCGCCGCGGAGATGATCTCCAGCGCGCGGTAGGCGGCGGGAGCCGCGCCGTGCACCTTGGAGTCGGCGAAGGCCCGGCCGCGCTCGACGGCCGCGTCCCACGCCTCGCCGCGGTCCACCTCGGGGCGGGAGACCTGGATCTCGCCCTTGAGGACGGCGGCGGTCCAGACGAGCGACTGCTCCAGGAAGTCCGCGCCCTCGAAGATCGCGTCCGCGATGCCGAGCTCGAAGACCTGCTTGCCCTTCAGCTGCCGGTTCTGGTTGAGCGAGTTCTCGATGATCACCGAGACCGCGCGGTCCGCGCCGATGAGGTTCGGCAGCAGGACGCAGCCGCCCCAGCCGGGGAGCAGGCCGAGGAAGACCTCGGGCAGCGAGAAGGCGGGGATGGCCTGGGACACCGTCCGGTACGAGCAGTGCAGGCCGACCTCGACGCCGCCGCCCATCGCCGCGCCGTTGTAGTACGCGAACGTGGGCACGGCCAGCGACGACAGCCGCTTGAAGACGTCGTGCCCGCCCTTGCCGATGGCCAGCGCGTCCTCACGGGTCCGCAGCAGCTCGACGCCCTTGAGGTCGGCGCCGACGGCGAAGATGAACGGCTTGCCGGTGACGCCGACGCCGACGATCTTCCCGGCCTTGGCCTCCGCCTCGACCTGGTCGATCGCCGCGTCGAGGTTGGCCAGCGACTGCGGGCCGAAGGTGGTCGGCTTGGTGTGGTCCAGGCCGTTGTCCAGCGTGATCAGCGCGAACGAGCCCGCGCCCAGCGGGAGTTCGAGGTGACGTACGTGCGCCTGGGTGACGACCTCGCCCGGGAAGAGCTCGGCCGCCCCCTTCAGCAGCTCGGCGGTGTTGCTCACTTGCCCTCCCAGTGGGGGTTCTCCCAGATGACCGTTCCGCCCATGCCGAAGCCCACGCACATGGAGGTGATGCCGTAGCGGACCTGCGGCTGCTCCTCGAACTGGCGGGCCAGCTGCGTCATCAGCCGCACGCCGGAGGAGGCCAGCGGGTGGCCGAACGCGATGGCGCCGCCGTACTGGTTGACGCGCGGGTCGTCGTCGGCGATGCCGTAGTGGTCCAGCAGCGAGAGCACCTGGACGGCGAAGGCCTCGTTGATCTCGAAGAGACCGATGTCGTCGATCGACAGACCGGCCTTGGCCAGCGCCTTCTCGGTGGCCGGCACCGGGCCGATGCCCATGACCTCCGGCTCCACGCCGGCGAAGGCGTACGAGACCAGCCGCATCTTGACCGGCAGCTCCAGCTCGCGCGCCACGTCCTCGGCGGCGATCAGCGAGGCGGTCGCACCGTCGTTGAGACCGGCGGCGTTGCCCGCGGTGACCCGGCCGTGCGGGCGGAACGGCGTCTTGAGCGACGCCAGGCCCTCCAGCGTGGTGCCCGGGCGCATCGGCTCGTCGGCGGTGGCCAGGCCCCAGCCCGTCTCACCGGCCTCGGGGCTGGTGCGGCGGACGGAGATCGGCACCAGGTCGGCCTGGATCTTGCCGTCGGCGTACGCCTTGGCGGCCTTCTCCTGGCTGCGGACCGCGTACTCGTCGGCGCGCCGCTTGGTGATGTGCGGCAGGCGGTCGTGCAGGTTCTCCGCCGTCATGCCCATGAACAGGGCGGACTCGTCGACCAGCTTCTCCGAGACGAAGCGCGGGTTGGGGTCCACGCCCTCGCCCATGGGGTGACGGCCCATGTGCTCGACGCCGCCGGCCAGGGCGATGTCGTAGGCACCGAGGGCGACGCCGCCCGACACGGACGTCACGGCGGTCATCGCACCGGCGCACATACGGTCGATGGAGTAGCCCGGCACGGACTGCGGCAGACCCGCGAGGATGCCGGCGGTGCGGCCCAGGGTCAGCCCCTGGTCGCCGATCTGCGTGGTGGCGGCGATGGCCACCTCGTCGATGCGGGCGGGGTCCAGGCCCGGGTTCCGGCGGAGCAGCTCCCGGATGCACTTGACGACCAGGTCGTCGGCGCGGGTCTCGTGGTAGATGCCCTTCGGGCCCGCCTTGCCGAACGGGGTGCGGACGCCGTCGACGAAAACGACGTCCCTAGCGGTACGAGGCACGTTGGCTCTCCTCCAGGTGCGGATCGCTGCGCGCGGGCATGCCGATACGGCTCCGCCGCGGTGCGGGCTGACAACCTCATGCTACTTACGGGTAACCAAGCTGCCCAGCCCCCTCGGCGGGAGCGGTGAACGTCACACTCCGTGTGGGGGCGCCCCGGTCCCGCCCCTTCGCCGTTTCCTGGGGGCTGCGCCCCCAGACCCCCGCTTTCGCGGCTTCGCCGCTCGTCCTCAAAC
>NZ_JBPQTX010000387.1:0-5931 GCF_051386555.1 Streptomyces sp. URMC 126 | reverse complement strand
CGGCCACCCCGCCCCCTCCGCGAGCACCCTCCGGCCCCGGCCGGATCCGGGGGAACCCCGGGGAATCGAGGGGTCAGAGGGTCAGACGTCCGTGACCCGCAGTCCCGCGTGCGCCTTGTAGCGCCGGTTGACCGAGATCAGGTTGGCGACCAGCGATTCCACCTGGTGGGCGTTGCGCAGCCGGCCCGCGAAGACGCCGCGCATCCCCGGGATGCGGGCGGCCAGCGCCTGGACGATGTCGGTGTCGGCCCGCTTCTCGCCGAGCACCATCACGTCGGTGTCGATCTCCTCGATCTCCGGGTCGGACAGCAGCACGGCGGACAGGTGGTGGAACGCGGCCGTCACCCGGGAGTCCGGCAGCAGGGCGGCGGCCTGCTGGGCGGCGCTGCCCTCCTCCGGCTTCAGCGCGTAGGCGCCCTGCTTGTCGAAGCCGAGCGGGTTCACGCAGTCGATCACGAGCTTCCCGGCGAGCTCCTCGCGCAGCGCCTCCAGGGTC
Source organism: Streptomyces sp. URMC 126 (assembly GCF_051386555.1). NCBI lineage: Bacteria > Bacillati > Actinomycetota > Actinomycetes > Kitasatosporales > Streptomycetaceae > Streptomyces > Streptomyces sp. URMC 126. Next base: position 5,435 of record NZ_JBPQTX010000387.1, on the reverse strand, counting down.
GCGCCGTGGCCCTCCCACGGCACGGCGACGATCACGATGTCGCTGCGCCGGGCACACTCGGCGTTGTCGGCACCCTCGACGCCGAGGCCCAGCTCGGCGGCGGCGCTCCGGGCACGCTCGGCGGCGCGGGAGCCGATGATCACTCGCTGGCCGGCCTTGGCCAGCCGGTAGGCGAGGCCGCGCCCCTGGTCGCCGGTGCCGCCGAGGACGCCGACCACGAGGTCGGAGACGTCCGGAAGGTCCCAAGGGTCCTTGGCGGCGGGCTTTGTCGTATCGGCAGAAGTCGTCATGACAGCGATACTGTCACGCCCTCCGCGGGCCCCACGGGCCTCACCGGGCCCACCCGGCACCGCCGGGCGCAGGAGGGCCGGGGCACGAACGGGTGAGCCGGGCGGCTTCCCCGTTTTTCGCCCGGTTCGTCGCGGCAGGATGGTGAGCCATGGACGCTGTGCGTGTCGCGCTGTTGCGCGAAATGCTCGCCGGAACCGACTGGTTGCGGGACACGCGCCGTTTCGCGGGGACGCCGCGCCGGTCGGCACGGGCGCACGGCGGAGGCTGCCCGCTGCTCGTCGGGACGGCGGAGTGCGGGCCCCGGCACCTCGCGGCGCACCCGGACGTGAAGGCGGCCCGTTCGGAGCCACCGGAGCCGCACCCTGCGCTCGCCCGCCGCCGGGTGCCGCCGGGCACCCCGGCGCACTTGGCCGCGCCGGGCACTTCGGCGCACCTGGCCGCGGGCCCGGGGTGGCTCGGCGGCGCCGGGCGCGGACGGACACCGCCGCCGGCGCTGCCACAGGGCGGACCGCCGCCCGGGGAGGCGCCGCCGCCGGAGCGGGTGGACGGACCTCGGGAGCTGGTGAACGGACCTCCGGAGCGGGTGTACGGGCCTCCGGACCTGGTGAACGGACCTCCGGAGCGGGTGTACGGGCCTCCGGACCTGGTGAACGAACCTCCGGAGCGGGTGGACGAGGTCAGGCGCGGCGGGGCGACGGCCCTGCCGCCGGACGGCGGCGGGGGCGAGGGGCGAGGGATGCGCGAGGGGTGGAGAGCTCGCGAGGGGTGGAGAGCTCGCGAGGGCCGGAAGGCGTGCGCCGTCCGTGCGCTCGCGCACGAGGCGCCGACGGCACCCGCCTCCGCCGGGCCGCCCCCGGACACGGTCCGGCACTCGGTCGCCGCCGCTCGACTCCCGATCACCACCACCCGGCACCCGATCACCCAGGCCCCGCGCGAGGACGGACCACCCGATCGCCGCCGCTCCCGCGACCGGCTCCCCCGGCCGGCCGGCCGGCGCTCGGCACCCCCGCGGGAGCCGTGGTGAGCGGGCTCGCGCGGCGCCTCCGGGCGCGTAAGGCGCCTCCCCGGCACTCGGCCCGCTCGTCGTCGTCCGCCTCGGCCGGTCCCGGTTCCCGCGTGAGACCGGTCACGTACCGCCGGCGCGTCACCCACCACGCGCGCGGCCGGCCCCGGCGTCCGCGCGGCCCGGCCGCGCACCGCAAACTCCCCACCCACAAGGGGATCTTCGCGGCATTCAGGGGATTCACCCGACTTCGTCCGCTCCGTCCCCTGCGGTCTTACTGGGGCTCCCGCTCCGCGAACCGCCCGGGGAAAAACGTTTGCTCGCACCACCCCGGCCACGGACCATGGACCCCCGTGACCGAGCACGACCCTTCCGCTTCCCCTCCCGACGGCCCTCCCGGGCCTTCCAGACCCTCCGCGACAACGGACTGCGCCACGACGGAGCCCGCCACGGCGGCCACCATCACAGCGGCCTCCGGTACCGGCCGGCTGCGGGCCCTCCTGCCCGACCTGACCCCGTGGCGCTCGTCGCGCGACTTCCGGCGGATGTGGATGGCGGGGCTCGTCACCGTCTTCGGCAGCTTCCTGACCTTCGTGGCCCTCCCGGTGCAGCTCAAGGAGCTCACCGGCTCGACGCTCGCCGTCGGCGCGATCGGCGCGGTGGAACTCGTCCCGCTGATCGTCTTCGGCCTCTGGGGCGGCGCCCTCGCGGACGCCCTCGACCGCCGCAAGCTGATCCTCTGGACCGAGGCGGGACTCGGCGTGCTGAGCGGCCTACTGCTGCTCAACACCCTCCTGCCGCACCCGCTCGTCTGGCCGCTCTACCTGGTCGCCGGCCTGGTCAGCGCGCTCACCGGACTCCAGCGCCCGGCCCTGCAGTCGATCGTCCCGCGCATCGTCGCGCACGAGCAACTGCCCGCCGCCATCGCGCTGAACACCATGCGCTGGCAGGTCGGCGCCATCGCCGGCCCGTCCCTCGCGGGCGTGATAATCGCCTTCGGCGGCCTGCAGTGGGCCTACGCCCTGGACGTCGCCTCGTACGCGATCTCCGTCCTGTTCACCGTCGGCCTGGCCGCCTCCCCGCCCGCGCGCGACGCGGAGAAGCCGTCCGTGCGCGGCATCCTGGAGGGCGCCCGTTACGCCTGGAGCCGCAAGGAACTGCTCGGCACCTACGCCGTCGACATGGCCGCGATGTTCTTCGCCTTCCCCAACGCGGTCTTCCCGTTCCTCGCCGACGACCTCCACGCCCGCTGGGCGCTGGGCCTGATGTACGCGGCGAGCGCGATCGGTTCACTGCTGGTCAGCCTGACCAGCGGCTGGGTCTCCCACGTGCACCGGCACGGCCGGATGGTCGTGGGCGCGGCGCTCGCGTGGGGCGCGGCGATGGCACTGGCGGGCTGGATGGGCAACATCTGGCTGGTGCTGCTGATGCTGGCGCTGGCCGGCGCGGCGGACACGGTCAGCGGCCTGTTCCGCTCGGCGATGTGGGACCAGACCATCCCCGACGAGCTGCGCGGCCGGCTCGCCGGCATCGAACTGCTCTCCTACTCGGTCGGCCCGCAGCTCGGCCAGGTCCGGGCCGGCGGCATGGCCGCCCTCACCAACGTCCGCGCCTCCGTCTGGGCGGGCGGCCTGGCCTGCGTCGCCTCGGTCGGCCTGCTGGCCGCGGCCCTGCCGAAGCTGCTCTCGTACGACCAGCGCACCGACGAACACGCCGTCCGCATGCGCGAACGCCGGGCCCGGGCCACGGCCGCCGAGGTGGTCGAGGCGGCGTAGGGGAGAGAGGACGGAGGAGGCGGCGGGACGGAAGAGGCGGCGGGGACGGAAGCGACGGAGGGCGAAAGAGACGGCGGAGCACCGCCCTCCACCAACCCACCTCCACCAACCCACCTCCACCGACCCACGTCCGCCAACCCACCTCCACCGCTCCCCCGCCGCCGATCCGCTCCCCGGCGGAGCCGCGTGCAACCTTCAGGCGGAGCCGCTGTCAGGCCAGCGCGCGGCGCAGGACGCCGGCGAGTTCGGCGATCTGCCGCTGCGACACCTCGGCCGAGAGGATCGCCTGCGAGCCGTGGAACGTACCGGCCCACTGGTGCAGTTCGACGGAGACGCCCGCCTGCAGCAGACGCAGCGCGTACGCGACGGCTTCGTCGCGGAGCGGGTCGAACTCGGCCGTGGCCACGTAGGCCGGCGGCAGGCCGGTCAGGTCGGCGGCCCGGGCCGGGGCGGCGTACGGCGTGGCGGGCGCGGAGCCCAGGTAGTGGCGCCAGGATGTGGTGATCTTGTCGCGGTACATCCAGGGCGTCTCGGTGAAGTTCCGGGCCGACCAGGTCTCCTGCCGGTCGTCGAGTTCCGGCTGGTGGAGCAGTTGGAAGCGGATCGGCGGCCCCTGCCGGTCGCGTGCCAGCAGCGCCACCGCGGCCGCGAGGTTGCCGCCGGCGCTGTGCCCTCCGACCGCTATCCGCTCCGGGTCCACACCGAGCTCGGCCGCGTGTTCGGCGGCCCAGAGCAGGGCGGCGTAGGTGTCGTCCAGGGCGGCCGGGAAGCGGTGTTCGGGCGCCAGGCGGTAGCCCACCGAGATCACCACCACTCCGGCCTCGTCGGCGAGCCGGGCGGCCATCGGGTGTTCGGTGTCCGGGTCGCCCATGACGAACCCGCCCCCGTGCAGCCAGAGCACGGCCCCGCGCGCCTCGTGGGGACGGTAGATCCGCACCGGTACGTCCGGGTCGGCGGTTATCGTGCGCGTCTCGACCTCCAGCCCCGTGGTGTCGGGGGGCGGCAACCGGTCCACCAGAGCGGCGAGGTTCGCCCGCTCGGCCACCGGGTCGGTCAGATCGGAACGCGGGAACAGCGGGAGGAAGGCTTCGAGTTCGGGATCCATGCCGGTCATCCTGACGGCCTTCGGCCCCCGGTTTCGTCCGCCGGTCGTCGGGTGTCCGCCCCGGCTCGCGCGCCACTCGGCGCTCCGCCCGGGCCCCGCCGGCGCCTATGCTCCCGCCATGGAGGCTCTGGCCGAACGTCTGTCGCAGTTGGGCGGGCATGCCGATGGTGCGATCCGCGTCATCATGTTCTACGACACGCTCATGCGCCGCCGGGTGGATCTCGCGGCGCTCGTCCGGGCGTCGGCGGGTCTGGCCGAGTGCACGGCCGGGGTCCGGGTGCACGGTACGGGGCAGGTGATCCGCCGCACGCCCGACGGCCGGGAGCTGCCCCCTTCCGCCCCTTCCGCTCAGCAGTCGCCGACCGCCGCCGGACGGCCGCTCGCACCGGACGCGGCACCGCCCGCATCATGCACGGCTCCGATCCTGCTCGACGACGAGGAGATCGGCGCGGTCTGGCTGGAGCGTCCCGGCGCGACCGGGCCGCTCGGCCTCGACGAGCTGCTGCTGGAGCGACTGGCCATCGCCGTGGCGGCGGTCGTCGAGCGCTATGGGCCCGCCCGTACCACCATGGCCGACCCCGCCCTCGTCGAACTGGCGATCGGCCCGGACAGTGACGAGGCGGCCCGGGCCAGGGCGCTACGGCTCCTGGGGTTCCACCCCGACCGGCCGGTCCTCGTCGCCGCCGTGCGCTCCCGGCTGCCGCTCGACCGGATCGGCGCCCTGGTCTGTCCGGACCGTCCGGTGAAGGCGGCGGCGCTCGCCGGAGCGGGGGTGCTGCTGGCGACCGCCATCGACGCGGACCGCTTCCCCGCGGACGTCCGCGCGGGCGTCGGCGGGGCCGACAGCCCGGACCGCTCCTGGCGGCAGGCCTGTACCGCCCTGCGGTTCACGGGCCCGCGCGAACCCGTCGTCCGCTTCGCCGACCTGGGGGCGCGCGCCCTGCTGGCCGAGATTCCCCCGGACGCCGTGCGCGCCGACGCCGACGTGGCGGCGGTGGCGCGCCTGGCCGCGAGCCCGGACGAGCTGGAGACCCTGGACGTCTACTGCGCCACCGGCTCCCTGCGCCGCGCCGCCGAACTCCTCCACCTGCACCACAGCAGCGTCGCCCGCCGCCTCGACCGCATCGGCGGAACCCTGGGCATCGACATCACCACACCCACCGGGCTGACCCGGGCCGGCCTCGCCCTCACAGCCTGGCGCCTCCTGAACGCCTGAGAACCGCGCGACCCGCCCGACCACCCCAAACCCGCCCCCACCGAG
>NZ_JBPQTX010000386.1:0-5952 GCF_051386555.1 Streptomyces sp. URMC 126 | reverse complement strand
CCCCCCCCCCCCCCCCCCCCCCCCCCCCCCCCCCCCCCGGGCCGGCCGCCGTCGTGGCGGACCGGCCCGGGCGGGCGGCGAGAGGGCAACGGGCGGGCGGCGGAAAGGCGGCGGAAGGCGGCGGGAAGGCGGTCTGAAGGATGGATTCCGTTCCTTACTCCGCCCTCGTTCCGCCTCGTTCCCGTCCCCTCCCGCCGTCCGCCCCCGCTACCGCGAGAAGTCCACCCCCTGCGCCAGCGTCACCCGCCCCGAGTAGTTCACCGTGTTCGTCGCCCGGCGCATATACGCCCGCCAGGCGTCGGAGCCGGACTCGCGCCCCCCGCCCGTCTCCTTCTCGCCGCCGAACGCGCCGCCGATCTCCGCCCCCGAGGTGCCGATGTTGACGTTGACGATGCCGCAGTCCGCGCCGTCGGCGGCCAGGAACCGTTCGGCCTCGCCCTGGTCGGCGGTGAAGATGCCGGCCGACAGCCCCTGCGGGACGTCGTTCTGCAGGCGGATCGCCTCGTCGAGGTCGCGGTAGGTGAGGACGTAGAGGACGGGCGCGAACGTCTCCTCCCGGACCACGGCCGTCTGCCCGGGCATCCGGACGAGGGCGGGCCGGACGTAATAAGCGTCCGGCGCCGCCTCGGCGAGCTCCCGGCCGCCGCCGGCGACCAGCGTGCCGCCGTCGGGCGCCGCGCGGTCGAGCGCGTCCCGCATCCGGGTGTGCGCGGCGGCGTTGACGAGCGGCCCGACCAGGGTGGAGTCGTGGAACGGGTCGCCGACCGGCAGCCGCCGGTACGCGGCGGCGAGCCGGTCGGTCACCTCGTCGGCGACGTCGGCGTGCACGATGAGCCGGCGGAGCGTCGTACACCGCTGGCCCGCCGTGCCCACGGCGGCGAACACGGCCGCGTTCACCGTGAGGTCGAGGTCCGCCGACGGGGCGACCACGGCCGCGTTGTTCCCGCCGAGCTCCAGGAGGCTGCGCCCGAAGCGGGCGGCCACCCGGGGGCCGACCGCCCGGCCCATCCGCGTCGAGCCGGTCGCGCTGACCAGCGGCACGTCCGGGGAGTCGACGAGCCGCTCCCCGGCCTCCGCCGTGCCCAGGACGACCTGGTTGAGGCCGGCCGGGGCACCGGTGTCGGCGGCGGCGCGGTCGAGCAGGGCGGAACACGCCAGCGCGGTCAGCGGAGTGAGCTCCGACGGCTTCCACACCACCGTGTCGCCGCAGACCAGGGCCACCGCCGTGTTCCACGCCCACACCGCCACCGGGAAGTTGAAGGCGGTGATCACGCCGACCACGCCCAGCGGGTGCCAGGTCTCCATCAGCCGGTGCCCGGGGCGCTCGGACGGCATCGTCCGGCCGTACAGCTGCCGGGACAGCCCCACCGCGAAGTCGCAGACGTCGATCATCTCCTGCACTTCGCCGAGCGCTTCCGAGCGGATCTTCCCGGCCTCGACGGTGACGAGGTCGGCGAGGTCCTCCTTGTGCGCGGTGAGGAGTTCGCCGAGCCGTTTGACCAGGGCGCCGCGCACCGGCGCCGGGGTCGTCCGCCACTCCAGGAACGCCGTCCGCGCCGCGGCGACGGCCCGGTCGACGTCCGCCGCCGAGTCGGCGCGCAGGCCGAGGAGGCCGGCGCCGGTGACCGGCGTCCGGGCGGTGAGGGCGTCACCCTTGCGCGCCGCGGGGTCGGCCCCGCAGCGCGCAAGGGCCGCCTCCGCCCGGGCCCGGATCGCTTCCGTGTCGGTGAGTGCTGTCGTCGCCATGCCGGCTCGTACCCCTTACGCTTCGGACTTCGTGCGGATGTTGACGTAGTTGCCGCCGATCCAGTCCCGGAAGGTGGCGGTCTCGCCCTCCAGGCCGATGTCGAACCCGCACTCCCGGGCGAGCGGCACCGAGAAGGCGAAGTCGGGGTCGGGGCGGAGGAAGAAGACGCTGGACGTCCGGCCGCTGCCCGCGATCAGGTCCCGCCCCGGCGCCGCGACGTGGTGCCGCGGGGCCTTCACCCGGCCTCCGGTCACCAGCGTCGCGACGGCACCGCAGAAGACGAGGACCGCGTCCGGCACGGCCGGCAGGTCCACGAACGCGCCGCCGACCTCGCACTGGAGGCTCACGAACCCGTTCGGGCACGGCGTCTGCTGGATCAGCGTCACCGTGGACAGGTCGTAGTGCGGGGCCATCCGTGACGGCACCTCCTCCGCGCTGCGGTCCTCCGGGACCTCCGGGAAGTACCGGAAGCGCAGCAGGGGTTCGCAGTTCACGAAGGACTCCGTGCCGCCCTCCGGGACCGTCCCGGTCGTCTTCAGGACCTGCCGCGCCACCTCGCGCGAGGCGTCGTACATGCGGTCGAAGTAGTCCGTCCAGACGCGCTCGAAGGTCTCCGAGGGGAAGACGTTGTCCGAGGTCCCCATCGAGTAGCACATCGAGTAGTCGGTGTACGTCCCATTGTTGGTGATCTTTGCGGTGCTCTCCGACTCCAGCCCGGTGAAGCCCCGCCGGAGGGTGGGGACGGCCGAGGTCACGGCCCGCTTCTCGGCCTCGGTGCCGTGCTCGAAGAAGTCGACGGCGACGTCCTTGGCGGACTTCTGGTCGGTGTCCGACAGGCCGCTGTCGGTCAGGTAGAACACCCCCTTCTCCGCCAGGCAGGCGCGGAACTCCTCCTGCCGGCGGTCCTGCTGGAGATCGGTCAGGCTGAACGTCGGCACCGTCGTGTCCATCGGCACGTCGCGCCCCTCTCGTGATCGCGTGGTCGGCATCTCGTACTCGTGGCAGTCCGCCGTCAATCCGACGGGCAGCCCGCCGGCAGTCCGCCGTCAATCCGACGGGCAGTTCGCCGCCAATCCGCCGACTGCCCGTCGGCGGCCGGTGCGGCGGCTTCCCCGCGCCCGGACCGGCAGCCTGCCCGGCATCAGGTCCGGTGGCCGCCGGGTGGCGTCCCCACGGCGGCCCGCGGGTACGTCACCGGGGGCCCGCGGAGGAGGCGGACGAGACCGCGGGCGCGGCGGCCCGGCCCGCCGTCAGCTCGCCCAGCGCCTCCGCCAGCCGGTCCAGTTCCGCCTCGGTGGTGTGGAAGTTCACCGAGACGCGGAGCAGCGCCCCGTCCGGCCGCTCGGCCACCCCCGTCTCGATCCGGAAGTCCTCCCAGAGCCTCCGGGCCAGCTCGTCCGCCGGCACCGGACCGGGCGGCCGGAACGCCACCATCCCGGCGGACAGCTCCGGCGACGCGGGCGTGACGGGCTCCAGCCCCGGTCCGTCGGCGAGCAGCCGGCGCACCCGGCCGGCCAGTTCGCGCCGACGGGCCCGAATCCGTTCGGGACCCAGCTCCTCCTGGAAGCCGATCGACTCCGGCAGGACGAGCCACGGGCAGAGGTCACGGGTCCCCTCGCACTCGAACCGGCGCAGCCGCGGCGTACTGCCGAACCGGTCGCGCTCGTCCGGCGGGCTCCCCGGCGGGAGCCGGTACGCCCAGCTCACCTGCGCCGGTTCGAGGCGGTCGGCCTGCCCCTCGCCGAGGTGCAGGAAGCCGGTTCCGGTGGGGCCCAGGAGCCATTTGTGGCCGCTCCCGGCGTAGAAGTCGCACGGGACGGCGGCCAGGTCCAGGCCGAGGAGGCCCGGCGCGTGCGCGCCGTCGACGACGGTGGTGATCCCGCGCCGGCGGGCCTCCTCGCACAACTCCCGGGCGGGCAGCACCGTACCGGTGCCGGCCAGCACGTGGGAGAAGGACAGCAGCCGGGTGCGCGGGCCCATCGCCGCGACGACGGCGTCGAGCAACGCGCCGGGCCCGGACGGCCGTCGCGGCAGCCGGACCGTCCTCACCCCGAGCCCGAGCCGCCGGGCGGCCCGCTCCCAGCACCACCGCATCGGCGGGTACTCGTGGTCGGTCAGCAGGATCTCGCCCGGGGCGGGCAACTCCAGTGACGACGCGACCAGGTTGACGGCCGCGGTCGCGTTGGTGGTGAGGACCAGCCGGCGCGGGTCCCCGCCCAGGAAACCGGCCAGCCGCTCCCGGGCCGCCCACAGCAGCGGCGGGACCTCGCGCAGCAGGAAGTCCATCGGCGCCCGCGCCAACCGGGCGCGGAGGTCGGTGAGGCGGTCGAAAGCAACCCGGGGCAGTGGCCCGCCGGAACCGGTGTTGAGGTTGACGGCGGTCGGGTCGAGCAGCATCCGGCCGCGGGCGTCGTCCCAGTCGGCATCGGCCATGTCGTGATCTCCCGCGCATTCAGAAAGAAGAAAACCGGTGCCCGCCGACATTCGTTCGAACGCCCCGCACCGTAGCAGCCGGCACGGGACCTCCGACAGAGCGAACCCCGAAATGGCATAACCGGGAAGAGATTTCCGAGAGCGGGGAAAGAGGGGCCCAAGAGCGGCCCCCGTTAGCATCGGGAACCCGCCTTCCCAGTTCGCCGCCACGGCAGTCCGGCGTCCTGAAGCTCCGGTAATTCGAGCCCGTCCCAGAGGAGTTTTCCCATGGGTGAACAAGAATGTCGTCCCGGCCGTGACCTCGTCCACTCGACAGGTATCCAGGCCGCCGACGTGCACCGCACGCTCGCGCCCCATGTGCTGGTGGACGGCTACGACATCGTTCTCGACCTGACTGCCGGTTCCGGTACCCGCATGGTCGACGCCATAACGGGCAAGGAATACCTCGACCTCTTCTCGTTCTTCGCCTCGGCTCCTCTCGGCATCAATCCGCCCTGCATTACCGAGGATCCCGAGTTCCTGCGCGAACTCGCCGCGGCGGCCGTCAACAAACCCTCGAACCCGGATCTCTACACCATTCCGTACGCCCGGTTCGTCACGACGTTCGCCCGGGTGCTCGGCGACCCGGCGCTCCCGCATCTGTTCTTCGTGGACGGCGGCGCGCTGGCCGTCGAGAACGCGCTCAAGGCCGCCTTCGACTGGAAGGCGCAGCGGTTGGGCCTGGAGGGGCGGGCCGCCGACGGCCTCCAAGTGCTGCACCTGGAGCGGGCGTTCCACGGCCGCAGCGGCTACACCATGTCCCTGACCAACACCGAGCCGGCGAAGACCGCCCGCTTCCCCGCCTTCTCCTGGCCCCGGATCCCCGTCCCGGCCCTCCGGCACCCGCTCGCCGAGCACGCCCGGGAGAACCGGGAGGCCGAGCGCCGCGCGCTGGAGGCCGCCGAGTCCGCCTTCCGCGCCGCCGACGGCATGATCGCCTGCTTCATTGCCGAGCCGATCCAGGGCGAGGGCGGCGACAACCACCTGAGCGCCGGATTCCTGCGGGCGATGCAGCGGCTCTGCCACGAGCACGACGCCCTGTTCGTGCTGGACGAGGTGCAGAGCGGCTGCGGGATCACCGGCACCCCGTGGGCCTACCAGCAGCTCGACCTCAGCCCCGACCTGGTGGCCTTCGGCAAGAAGACGCAGGTCTGCGGGGTGATGGGCGGCCGCCGGATCGACGAGGTGCCGGACAACGTCTTCGCCGTCTCCTCCCGCATCAGCTCCACCTGGGGCGGCAACCTCGCCGACATGGTCCGCGCCACCCGGCTGCTGGAGACCATCGAGAGCACCCAGCTCCTCGACGCCGTCGTCCGGCGCGGAAAGTACCTCCTCGACGGGCTGGAGGCCCTGGCCACAGAGCACCCGGACACCCTCTCCAACGCCCGCGGCCGCGGCTTGATGTGCGCCGTCGACCTGCCGGACACCCGCCACCGCGACGAGGTGCTGCGCCGGCTGTACCGCGACCACCGCGTCATCGCGCTGCCGTGCGGCGACCGCGGCCTGCGCTTCCGCCCGCCGCTGACCATCGGCGAGGGCGAGATCGACGAGGCCCTGGAGGCGCTGGAGCGCAGCCTGGGGCCGGTCGCCGCCGGCTGAGGGACGTACGGACGGACGTACCCCGGCCCCCCTCGCGGGACTTGCGGCCCGCCCGCCGGGGCCCTCCGGCGGAGGCTCCCCACGGAGGTCTCCCCAGGAAGCCCCTACGCCTCAACACCCGTACGCCCCAACGC